>JBEVKA010000472.1:0-8027 GCA_040509855.1 Steroidobacter sp. | reverse complement strand
TCGCTCGCACCGATAAGAATTGGGCCAGCAACAATGCCTGGGGCGGTATGGTGAAGATGCTGATTCGCGATGTCGCGAGCACCAACCGCAGCGACCCGCTCGTGCCGTTCATGCGCAACTTCGATATCTATGCCGGCCACACCTGGGCGTCAGGTCACGCCCGCTTTGGCGACGGCAACAACAACGAGTCCTCGTCCGAAGCAATGAACGCATGGGCGGGCATCATCCTGTTCGGTGAAGCCACGGGCGACACCGCGCTTCGCGATCTCGGCATCTATCTCTACACGACCGAGATGAATGCGATCAACGAGTACTGGTTCGACGTCACCGGCCAGAACCATCATCCCAACTTCACTCGCGCTACCGCGAGCATGATCTGGGGCGGCAAGACCGTGGGCGATGGCGTGTGGTGGACCGGCAATCCCGAGGAAGTGCACGGTATCAACTGGCTGCCGATCCACGCGGGCTCGCTGTATCTCACGCAATTCCCGGACTACACGCGTCAGAACTACGAAGCGCTGGTCGCCGAGAATGGCGGCACGGGCTGGAACGAGTGGGCGGACATCATCTGGATGTATCGCGCCATTCAAAATCCTGCTGACGCGATCAACCAGATGAACGCGGGCATCGCCTCGACAAACATCGAACGTGGCAACTCACGCGCCAACGTTTATCACTGGGTTCACAACATCAATGCGCTTGGCACCACCGATCGCAACGTGACCGCCGATCATCCGTTGTACGCGGTGTTCAACAAGGGCGGCACGCGCACCTACGTTGCGTACAACATGAGCAACGCGCCCATCACGGTGTCTTTCTCGGACGGCGCGGTCGTGAATGTTCCCGCGAACTCGTTCAGCAGCGGTAATGGATCCGGACCCGTCGGCGACACGCAAGCGCCGACAGCGCCGAGCAATCTCACGTCGCCTAGCAAGACGTCGAGCAGCGTGTCGCTGTCCTGGAGCGCATCGACCGACAACGTGGGCGTGAGCGGATATCGCATCTATCGCGGCGGATCCAACGTCGGCAGCTCGGGAACAACCAGCTTCAACGACACCGGCCTGGCTGCCTCAACCAGCTACGCGTATGTGGTGCGTGCCTATGACGCCGCCGGCAATGAGTCCGGTTCGAGCAACAGCATCACCGTAACCACCGACACGGGTGGAAGCGGCGGCAACAGCGGCCACACCATCTCCGGTAGCAACGTTCAGTTCTACGTGAACAATGCCCCGTGGGCGGACGTGCATTTCACCGTCAATGGCGGCGCTCAGCAGAACATCCGCATGACGGCTTCGGGCGGCAACAACACGTACACGTTGCCGAACGTGCCAGCCGGAGCGAGCGTGACGTATCGCTTCACCGTCGGGCTCGCGGCGGGTGGCGCCACGGAGACGGCATGGGTGACTTTCACCATGGGCTCTCCGCAGAATGGCGCGAACGGTCATACGATCTCTGGCGCCAACGTGCAGTTCTACGTGAACAACGCGCCATGGGCCGACGTGCACTACACCGTCAATGGCGGCGCTCAGCAGAACATCCGCATGACGGCCTCGGGCGGCAACAACACCTATACCCTGCCGAACGTGGCGAGCGGCACGAGCGTGACGTATCGATTCACGATCGGCGTCGCCGCCGGTGGAGCGACCGAGACAGCGTGGACCACGTTCACCAAGTGAACCCCATCGAGTGAACTAACGTGGAGCGATTCGGGCCTGAACCTGAATCGCTCCACGCTCATCGAGCAGTCCACACATATATATAAGAGTGCGCAGTCACCCCATGACTTGCGCACCGAAGTAATGCAATCCGCGCTGCGAATCGATCTTCCGATTTAACAATGCAGCGCTGAAATCGGATTCAGACACCAAGCTGAATAAATTTTTGCCCGGCTCCCAGCGTGCCCGTTCGCCGACACTGAGAGATCCATCACGCCGGGTGGTTTACATGGTGATGGTATCTTCCGCCCCGCGCGATAGTCGACCAAGGCAAACCCACCGAAAGGTGGTGACGCAAAGTTTCCGGTCTAACGGGCCCACAGCCCCACGATAGCGGGACCGCCGAATTCGAGTCCGAGTGACTGCCTTGTCGGTTTGCACGAACGCAAACACTGATCGCGCGGAGACGAGGAAGCATGAGTCGACGGAACGATCGAAAATGGAGACGACAGCGAGAGCACTGCTCTCGGACCTTTGCCCAGGTCGAGCCACGCTCACTGCCGGACTCTCCTGCGCTTCCTCCTCCTCGACAAACCTTTCCGGTACCGCCCGTCCGCGTGCTTTCGGTTCGCGTGAGCGGGCATTAACGATTCGACGGTGATGCGCGCTTCGATGAGCGCATCGTTCATGAATTGTGCTGGATGGGTTGGTCAATATGCGGAACATTCTGATCGTGGTATTCGCCGTGCTGAGTGCGCTGGGCAACGCCGTTGTCCGCGCCGACGACAGCTACCGCGAGCAAATGAAAGGTCTCGACGAGCAGGTGCAGGAGGTCAAGTCCGACGTCCTGAGCATCGCCGCCGAACTGAAGCGCCTGGAAGAGCGGCTGCTCTATCCGTCCAACACCCATCTGGCCGTGTTCGTCGAGCTCGCCGAACGGGACACGCTGCGCCTCGACGCCGTGCGAGTTCAGATCGACGGTCAGCTGGTCGCTCACACCATCTACAGCTTCAAAGAGCTCGAAGCCCTGCAGCGGGGTGGCGTGCAGCGGATCTACACCGGCAACGTCACCACCGGCGCGCACCAGATGGAAGTGTCGATCGCCGGCAAGCTCGACAGCGGCAAGGAATACACCCGCAGCGAACGTTTCGATTTCACCAAGGGCATCGAGCCGAAGCTGATCGGCGTGACCCTGGGCTCATCCGAGCTGCGCCTCGGAGACTGGTGAGCGATGCCGCGAACGCTCGCTCATCTGCTCGGACTTGGACTGGCTGGAGTGCTGGTCGCGTCGCCTTGTGTCAGCAAGGATCTGCGCGATTTGTATTTCGGCGAAGCGCTGTATCACGCGCACCAGGGCCATTACTTCGAAGCGCTCGAGCGCCTCGATGCCGAGCTGGGGCAGCATCACGGCGTCGACGAGCCGGCGCGTGACTCGTTGTACTTCCACATCGGCGAAGCCGAGTTCTCGGTCGGCGACTTCGAGCTGTACTACCGCATGCATCATCGCGCCGGTCGCGCCATCAAGGCAGTGCTGGAAGGCGCGGTCGACGAGGAAGTGCGCAACGAAGCCGCGTTCCGTCTGGCGCGCATTCATTTCCAGAAAGATCAGGCGAGCGATGCGTTACTCGCGCTCGATCGCATCAACGGCAAGACGCCGGAGCGCATCGTCGACGACGTCGAGTTCCTGCGCGCCAACGTTTACATGGCGCTGGGTCGCCCGAGCGACGCCGCGGCCGTGCTCAAACGTTTGCAAGGTGCGGAGTCGCTCACTGGGTTCGCGGCTTACAACCTCGGCATCGCCTTGTTGCAGGAAGATCAGAAACAGGCGGCCGTGCAACAGCTGGACAAGGCGGGACAGTTGAGCGTGGCCGACCCGGGTCCGCTGGCGATTCGTGACAAGTCGAACATGTTGCTCGGCAAGCTCATGCTGGAGTCGAACGACTTCGGGCGCGCGCAAGGCTACTTCGATCGCGTTCGTCTCGAAGGTCCATTCTCGAACCAGGCGCTGCTCAGCGCCGGTTGGACGCACGTGAATGTTCAGAACTTCGAACGAGCGCTGGTGCCCTGGGGCATTCTCGCCAAGCGTGAAGTGACGGACAGCGCCGTGCAGGAAGCGATGCTCGCGCTCCCGTACGCGTACAGCCGAATGAATGTGCATGGTCGCGCGGCCGTGTTGTATGGCGATGCGTTGAAGTCGTTCGGCGAAGAGCTGCACAAGGTCGACGCGTCCATCAAGAGCATTCGCGAAGGCCGATTCCTCAAGGCGCTGGTGCGCGGAGAAATCCAGCAGGACAAGCGCTGGGTCATCCAGCTGCGCACGCTGTCGGATTCGCCGGAAACGTTCTACCTGATGCAGCTGCTGGCCTCGCATGATTTCCAGACGGCGCTGCAGAATTATCTGGATCTGGAAGAGCTGCGCAGCAAGACCGATGGCTGGCAGAAGAGCCTCGACGCCTTCGACGACATGATCCGTCTGCGCCGGCAGAACTACGAGCCGTTGCTGCCGCAGATCGACGCGCAGTTCCGTGAGCTGGATACGCAGATTCGCTTTCGCAAACAGCAGCGCGATCACTTGCAGCAGCGCTTGCAGCGTCTGCTCATCGAGCCGCGTCCTGATCTGCTCGCGACCGCGGATGAGCGCATCGTGTTGGAGAACATTCGGAACATCGAGCGCGCTCTGCACGACGCGACCGGTCCGGAAGTGCCGCAGCTCACGCAGCGTCTGCGTCGACTCAAGGGCACGATGACCTGGTCGCTGCATTCGAATTACGCGGAGCGATTGACCGAGGCGCACGCACATCTGAAGGCGTTAAACGCCGATCTCGCGGTGATGAATGAGCGTTACCAGGAATTCGTTCGCGCGCGCCAGGCCGCTGTGCACAGCTACAGCGGCTATGACGACACGATCGCTCGTTTGCGCACCCAGTCGCGCGAAGCGCTGGAGACCATCAATCAACTGATGAAACAGCAGGGGCACCTGATCGAAACCGTTGCCGTCGCCGAGTTGCAGGCACGTCAGCAACGCCTCGAGGCGTATCAGACTCAGGCGCGCTATGCGGTTGCGGACAGCTACGACCGCGCGAGCAAGGCACAAGCCCAGAAAACATCTGCCGTGCAAGGAGGGACTCAGTGATGCGTTCCTCTCGTGTAGCACTCGTCGTTGGCGCGACGCTGCTGGCGGCGTGTTCCAGCCAGACCAGCAAGGATACGTTGGCGACGTTGCGTAACGTGCCGGCCGACACTCGCGATGTGCAGGTCGAAGGCGGCCTCGACGCGGCCATGCAGAGCTATCAGCGTTTCCTGGAGCAAACGCCGGAGAGCGAGCGCTCGGCCGAAGCGATGCGTCGTCTCGCCGACCTGAAGATCGAAAAGGAATACGGCATCAACGGCGACGGCGATCTCAAGGAATTGCCCGCGCCGGCTGACTTGCCGGCGCCAGTCACAGCTGTTGCCACTGCACCGAGCGAAGGTGCGCGTCTCGCGGCCAATGTTGGCGGCACGCCGGTCGGCTCCGAGCAGGATCTGGAGAAACGCGCCAGTGCTCAGCAGCGCGTCGCATCCGCCGAGGACATCCTGCAAGGCCCGCAGCTCGCCGAAGACATCAAGGATGACTTGGCTAAAGCCGGCCCGCTGGAAGCGATTCAACTCTACGACCGGTTGCTGGCGAAATATCCCTCGCACGAACACAACGATCGCGTGCTGTATCAGAAGGCACGCGCGTATGACGAGCTGGGCCGCACGACCGAAGCGATGCAGGTGATGGAGCAGCTCATCGCTGCCTATCCCAATTCACGGCATGTCGATGAGTTGCTGTTCCGTCGCGGCGAGCACTTCTTCGCGCGCAAGAAATTTCGCGACGCCGAGTCGTCCTACGAGCGAATCATCGCCAAGGGACCCTCGTCCGAATACTACGAGCTCGGCCTCTACAAGCTCGGCTGGTCGCTCTACAAGCAGGATCTGTACGACGAGGCGCTGCATCGCTACGTCGCGTTGCTCGACTACAAAGTTTCCGTGGGCTACGACTTCGACGGCCAGCACGACGAGGGCAACGAACGCCGTATCGCGGATACGTTCGACATCATCAGCCTGAGCTTCTCCAACCTGGGCGGTCCGCAGATCGTCCAGGAATATTTCACGACCAACGGCAAGCGCGGTTACGAAGACCGCGTGTATCGCAACCTGGGTGAGTATTACCTGACCAAGCTGCGTTATCACGACGCCGCGAAGTCGTACAACACCTTCATCGCGCAGTACCCGCTGCATCGTCGCTCGCCGCATTTCAGCATGCGCGTGATCGAGATCTATGAAACGGGCCGCTTCCCGCAGCTGGTGCTGGACTCGAAGAAGGCGTTCGCGAGCGCGTATGGCTTGAACGCCGAGTACTGGCGTCACTTCGACGTCAAGGAATCGCCCGAGGTGCTGAGTTACTTGAAGGGCAACCTCAGGGACCTGGCGAACCACTATCACGCGCAGTACCAGAACGCGCAGCCGGCGGACAAGAAAGTCGCCGAAGCCAAGCTGGCGAATTATGTCGAAGCGACGCGCTGGTACCGGGAATATATCAACTCGTTCCGCGCCGATGCCGAAACACCGGGCATCAACTATCAGCTCGCCGACCTGCAATTGGAACATCAGGACTTTTCGGCGGCGGCGACCGAGTACCAGCGCACAGCTTATGAATATCCCGTTCATGAACGTGCATCCGCCGCGGGCTACGCAGCGATCTATGCCCATAGGGAATACCTGAAGGTGGTGGGCGAGTCGAACAAGCTCGCCGCCCGCCGAGACACCGTCGCGAGCTCTCTCAAGTTCGCGGATACATTCCCGGAGCACGAACATGCAGCCGTGGTGCTGGGCGCGGCCGCTGACGACCTGTACGACATGAAAGATTTCGCACCGGCATTGAGCGCAGGCCGCAAGTTGATCGACCGCTATCCGGGCGCCGCGGCCCCAGTGCGTCGCTCGGCCTGGATGGTCGTTGCGCACTCATCGCTGGAGCTGGCGGATTATCCGAACGCCGAGCAGGGTTACGTGCGCGTGCTCGAGCTGACGCCGAGCCAGGACGAGTCGCATGCCGGCTTGGTCGAGAACCTCGCGGCCGCGATCTACAAGCAGGGCGAACAGGCCAACGAGCAGGGCAACTACCGCGCGGCCGCGGATCATTTCCTGCGAATCAAACAAGCGGCTCCGACGGCGAAGATTCGTGCCGCTGCGGAATATGACGCCGGCGCGGCGCTGATTCGCCTGGAAGACTGGGCCACCGCCGCGAACGTACTCGATGCGTTCCGTCAAACGTACCCACAACATGAGCTGAATCGCGAAGCGACCAAGCAGATCGCGCTGGTCTATCGCAAGGCTGGCGACTTGTCTCGCTCCGCGCAGGAATACGAGCGCGTCGCGGTCGAGTCCGACAATCCTGAGCTGCGCGCGGAAGCGATGCTGCTCGCCGGTCAGTTGTATCAGGAAGCGTCGGACGCCGATCGCGCGCTGGCTGCCTACTCGCGCTACGTCGAGCAGTTCCCGAAGCCGGTCGAAGCGGCGATCGAGACGCGCTTCAAGATCGCGGAGATCTATCAGGGCAAGAAGGACCTCACGCAGTATCACGCACAGTTGGAACAGATCGTTCGCATCGACGCAGCGGCCGGTGCGGATCGCACTTCACGCACGCGTTTCCTCGCGGCTCGCTCCGGCCTGGTGTTGGCGCAGCGGCTGTATGAAAGCTTCGCCGAGCTGAAGCTGCTGCAGCCGTTCGAGCAGAGCCTGGAAGAGAAACAGCGTCGCATGACCGCGGCGACGAATGCGTTCGCTCAGCTGGTCGATTATCAGATCGGCGAAGTCACGGCCGCGGCGACGTTCTATCTCGGCGAGGTTTATTCCGGCTTCAGCCGCGCGCTGCGCGAGTCGGAGCGTCCGGCGAATCTCGCCGGCTCGAAGCTTCGCGACTACGAGGATGCGCTGGACGAAGAAGCGTTCCCGTTCGAGGAGAAGGCGATCAAGGTGCACGAGAAGAATCTCGAGCTCATGACCGCGAGCAAGCTCTACAACCCGTGGATCGAGCAGAGTCTGGCGCGGCTCGCCGTGTTGATGCCGGGCCGTTACGCGAAGACGGAAATCAGCAGTGTCTTCCTGGCGTCGATCGATCGCTATGCGTATCGCTCGCCTTCGGCTCCCGATACTTCGCCCGGTGCGGTGGCGGATGGTGCGGCTCCGGATACGTCCGGCACGCCGTCGCAGAAGCCTCTGCCGGCTGTGGCGTTGCAGCCGATCATCGAGAAGACCGTGTCGACGGGAGGAACCAATGCGACTCCGCATTGACGCAATGTTCCTCGGACGTGTGTCGCGAGTCGCTCTGGCGTGCGCGTCGTCGCTCGT
>JBEVKA010000471.1:0-18063 GCA_040509855.1 Steroidobacter sp. | reverse complement strand
ATCCAATCGAGATCACCGCGTACCTGTCTCATCCATTGCACGGCAATGTCATCGCGAGGAAAGGCCGGATTCCGACTACGAGGCCGGAGCAGCTCGCGCAAGTACGTGGAGGGGCTGAGGGGTTCGGCCGCGTGCAGCGACGACCCGACCGCATCGATCGCGCGCCGGGATGCGGACGCGATTCCAAACGGGGTGTTACCCGTCAGCAGCTCATAGAGCAGCACGCCCAAACTATAAATATCGCTGCGCAGGTCCACGTGCCCGCTGCCCGGAATCGTCTGCTCGGGGCTGATGTACTCGGGCGTTCCCACGATCTGCCCCAGCGCAGTGTGCAACGTATGCTCCGTCAACCGCCCCTGCATGGCCTTGGCGATGCCGAAGTCGATGATCTTCGCGATCGCCGTGCCGTCGCACAATGTCACCAGCACATTGGACGGCTTGATGTCCCGATGCACGATGGATTTTTGATGTGCATGTTCCAGCGCCTGGCACACCTGGATGAACAGCGCGATCCGATCGCGCACGCTGGCCCGCACCTGGGCGCAGAAGTCCGTGATCTTGATGCCCCTCACCAGCTCCATGGCGAAATACGGGCGACCTGCGGGAGTGGCGCCGGCATCGAGCACCTTCGCGATGCCAGGATGATCCATCAGCGCCAGCGCCTGTCGCTCGGCCGAGAAGCGACCGATGACATCATTGGTATCCATGCCGAGCTTGATGACCTTCAGCGCGACCTGCCGCCGCACCGGAAGCATCTGCTCCGCCAGATACACGACGCCGCAGCCGCCCTCGCCGATCTCATGAATCACGCTGTAAGGACCGATCTGACGCTCCAGCCCCTCACGGCGTGCCGGCATCTGCGACTCATCGAACATCGACGCGCTGCTCTCGGCGGATTCGACCAGCCGGATCACGTGAGCATGCAGTAGCGGCTCGCTGTTACAGGCCAGCGCGAGAAAACGGTCCCGCTCGGCGGGCGGCATCATCAGCGCCGAAATAAACAATCGTTCTTCGCGATCCTCGACCCGCTTCATGCCGCACTCCGCGGAGAGTTATGAAACGAGCGCGTCGTACAACCACGCGCGCGCGAAGACCCAACGACGATACGCAGTGGCGCGTGCGAGCCCGAGCGCGAGCGCGGCGTCCTCGATATCCAATCCGACGAAGCAGTGCAATTTGACCAACTCCGCCGCATCGGCATGTTGTTGCGCCAGTTTCTCCAGCGCGAGATCCAACGCCAGCAGATGTTCGCTGTCGTCGAGACAAATAGGAAACTCGATCGTCGCGATGTCCACGCGACGCCGTCCGCCGCCATGACGTATAGCGAGATTGCGACGCGCCCGATCGATGAGGATGTGCCGCATGGCCTCGGCCGCAGCGGCAAAAAAATGCGAACGGTCGCACCACTCGCCCTGACTGGCGCGGCCCAGTCGCAACCACACTTCGTGAACCAGCGCGGTGGGTTGCAGCGTCGATCCCGCAGCCACGTGGCCCATCTGACACGCAGCGAGGCGTCGCAGCTCAGCGTAAACCTGGGGAAATAATTCCGCTGCCTTCGGATCCAGGGCCAACGCGGCCCGCTCTTTTATCATGAGTGCTTCCCGATCGAACTGACGAAGCCGCGTACACGCAACTCAGGAAGCGCGTCGGTCACGGCATCCGTGCGACGCAGGGGATTGGATGATCTGGAGTCGTGAGTGTCAATACACCTATGTGTGTTGCGATTGCAGCATCTGCTGGCCCTAAGCGACAGGCAACGTGAAATGCACCGCCGTGCCTGTACCCAACTCGCTTTCGATCCAGATTTTCCCGCCGTGGGCTTCGACGATGCGTTTGGTGATGTACAGGCCCAGACCAGTGCCGTTGCGTCGCTGATCGCCGCCCGACCAGTAAGCGTCGAATACCATCGGTAAATCCGCGCGGGCAATGCCGGGCCCGGTGTCGATCACCGAAGCTTGCACGCCTTCAGCGACGCGCCGCATGCGGACCTCGATCCGATCGCCGGAGCGACAGAACTTGACGGCATTGCCGAGCAGATTGGAGAACACCTGCAGGATGCGCTCGCGGTCGCACAGCACGATCTGTTCGGGAATCTCGCACGCCGCCAGCAAACGAATGTCGTTCTGCTGCGCCAACGGCTCATGCACGGCGACTGCCTGGCCGACCAACTGCGAGGCGACTTCCGGACGCACGACGATGTCGATGCGGCCGGTGCGAATGCTCGCCATGTCCAGCAGATCGGCAATCACTCGTCCCATCAGATCGACGGTACTGGAAATGCGCTCGTGAATGGCGCGCCGGGCGTCGGTGCCGAGTTTGTCCTGCGGCTTGTTGAGCAATTGCACGCCGCTCTTGATCGCCTGCAGAAAGTTGCGAATGTCATGTGACACGACTGCGAGTACATCTTCGCGCGCTTGCACGGCCTCACGCAGCAGCGCCTCGCTTTCCTGCAGTTGCTGATACTGCTCGGCCAGTTTCCTGCGCTGCTGATCCAGTGCGATGAACGTAGCGGTCTTGTGTCGCAGGATCTGCGGATCCAGCGGTTTGATGAGAAAGTCCACCGCGCCGGACTCGTAACCGCGAAACACACGCTGCATCTCCGCCGTGCCGGCGGTGAGAAAAATAATTGGAATGTATTTGGAACGCTCCGTGCCACGCATCAGCTCGGCCAGCTCGAAGCCATCCATCTCCGGCATCTGCACGTCGATGAACGCGAGCGCGAATTCGTGCTGCAGGATCAGCTCCAGCGCCTCCGTTCCGGAGCGCACGCAGACAATGTCCACGTCCTCACGCCTGAGCAGCGCCTCCAGCGCCACCAGGTTCTCGTCCACGTCATCGACCACGAGCACGCGCGAGCGTCCGCTCATGTGCACCTCGCACGCAGCAGCGGATTCAATCCCGACACCATTTCCTCGGGCGACCAGACATGTGTGGGCTGGAACAATGTCAGTGCTGCCGTCGGCATGATCGACGACTCGGCCGAGGATGGCGCCTGTACGATGGTGACACCGCCGGCCTGATGAATTTCGTGCAGGCCCGCGGCGCCGTCGTCGCTCGCTCCGCTCAGCAAGATGCCGATGAGGTTGGCTCCGTAGGCGTCGCGCGCCGATTCGAACAACACATCGATGGCCGGGCGCGAAAAGCGCACCGGCGGATCCACGGACAGTGCGAACGCGCGATGCGACTCGATCAGCAAGTGATAACCCGGTGGCGCGATATAGAGAGTGCCGGGCTGGATCGGCTCCTTGTCCTCGGCCTGTTTCACCGGCAGCGACGTATGGTTGCCGAACAGTTCCGTCAGCCCGCTGGAATGCGCCGGCAAATGAATCACGATCACGATCGGCGCCGCCAGCGAATCCATCAGCGATTGAACGATCATGCGCACGACGTCCAGCGAGCCCGCCGAGCCGCCGATCACCACCGCGAACGGAGCGTCGACGCTCATCAGTCGACCCTCCGATAGATCTTCTGCTCCATATTCCATTCCTGGAACCTGGATGCATGCGCGGAGAAACGCACCGACTCCTTGGTGCCCAGGCACAGGAAGCCACGTCGGCACAGCGAATCGTTGAACAAACCGAGCGCGCGGTCCTGCAATTCGCGCGAGAAATAGATCAGCAGGTTTCGACACGCCACCAGTTGCACTTCGGCAAAGGTGCTGTCCGTCGCGAGGCTGTGATCGGCGAAGGTGATCTGCTGGCGCAACACTGGCGCCATGACCAAGGTGTCTCCCGAAGCATGGCAATACTCGGACAGCGAACCCTGACCGCCCGCGGCACGATGGTTCAGCGTGAATTGTTTCATTCGATCGAGCGCATACACGCCACCGCGCGCCTTGCGCAGCGTCTCGTCATTGATATCTGTGGCGTAGACACGCGTGCGTTCGAGCAGCCCCGCTTCCGCGAGCAGGATGGCGAAGGAGTACGCCTCCTCGCCCGTGCCGCAGCCGACGATCCACAACTTGATCGACGGATAGGTCGCGAGCAGCGGAATGGCATGACGACGCACGGCCAGGAAGAATTCCGGATCGCGAAACAGCTCGCCGGCCTGCACGGTCAGGCATTCGAGCAGCTGAGGGAATAACGTCGCATCCGCCAGCACTTTCCGCTGCAACTCGGGCAGCGTTGCACATTGCAAGCGGGACATCGCCTGCAACAACCGTCGCCGCAACGACGCCACCGCGTATTGACGGAAATCATAGTGATAGCGCTGGTAGATCGCCTCCAGCAGCATGCGGATTTCCTGGTCCGAAACCTCAGGCCTCAACGCGACCGCGACCTTTTAATTGATGTAGCGCGCTAAACGAGCGAGGCGCGTAAAAGGTTCCTGGTCGAGCGGCGATCGGTCGACGCCAGTCCGTTCAGGAATGGGTGAGCAACTTATAGAAGACAGTGGTCGCGCAGAACGCGCCGTCCGGCATCAACGCGTACTTGGGAATCTGTCCGCACAGCTGCCAGCCCTGGCGCGCATACAAACGCTCGGCCGAATCACTGGCGGTGTCTAGGACCAGCACGCTCTTGCCTGCTTCGATCGCCGCCGCTTCCGCTGCGTCGAGCAGAGCTGCTCCAACACCCTTACAACGCGCACGTCGATGCACGAGCATCTTGGAAACGTCGCCTCGGTGCGGCTGGTTCTCCGGCAAGTCGACGATGACCTGAACCGTGCCGACGATGCCCGACGCATCCTCGGCGACGAACACGATGCGCTCGTTGCGGGCAACGCCGGCCGCGACCTTGGTCCAGAACGCCACCGCTTTGGCTTGCGTCATCGGCCACATGAAGCCCACCGAAGCGCCGCCCTCGACACAATCGATGAGCACGTCGCTCAAGCCACGCAGCTCTGTTTCACCTAGGACTTGCAAGCGACGAATGCTGATCTCGGACACGACGCGATTCCCCGCAGCGGCATGAACAACCGCCGACGAGGCAAACGATATACGCAGGCGATCGGCTGTCAACCGACCCGAGACACGGAGATTGCCATTGTTCCGGCGAGCCGCCGTGATACTGTACATACCAACAGCCTATTGCACTCTCATGTCCACTACTCCCTCCGCCACTGCACCCGAAGCGAGCACGACCGTGGCTGTGCGCGTGTTATGCCAGTTCACCGCGAAACGCGGCGATCTGGACCTGCGCTTCACGCCAGCGCCGAGTGCCCGCGAAGGGATGGCGGGCCACCTGATCGTCGCCTCCCGGCGAGGGCGCGATTACGAAACCGAAGTCGCGCTCGAAAGCGCTCATGAATCGTTACACGTTCGCGGTCGCGCCGATGGGTACGACAGCAAGACGCAGCGGTTGGACGAATGCAAAACATATCGCGGCGACCTCGCTCGCATGCCCGACAATCACCGGGCATTGCATTGGGCGCAGGTCAAGATGTACGGCGCGATGCTATGTCACAAACGCCAGCTCCCCGAGCTGCGCCTGGCGCTCGTGTACTACGACGTCGACACCGAGCACGAAACGGTCGTCGCCGAAACATTCCAGGCTGAAACGCTGCAAGCATTCTTCGCCGAGCACTGCGCGCACTATGCGGACTGGGCACGCAGCGAGCTGGCACATAAAGCCGCCCGCGATCGAGCGCTGCAGGCATCGAGTTTTCCTTTCGAGTTCTATCCGGCACAACGTCAACTCGCGGAAAGCGTCTACCGCGCCGCTGTTCGAGGCGAGCACTTGCTGGCGCAGGCGCCCACGGGTGTCGGCAAGACCTTGGGCACCTTGTTTCCCATGCTCAAGGCCATGGGCGCGCGCAGGATCGATCGCATTTTCTATCTCGCCGCCAAATCCACCGGGCGCGAGCTGGCGTTGCATGCGTTACGCGCGCTGACATCGACCGTAAAGCTTCGAGTGCTGGAGATCACGGCACGCGAGAAGGTTTGCAAATATCCCGACTACGCCTGTCATGGCGAGTCCTGCCCGCTCGCCAGGAGTTTCTACGATCGGCTGCCGGGCGCGCGAGCCGCGGCGCTCGAACACGGCATGATGAATCAAAAGACGATCGACACCGTCGCGACCAGTCACAGCGTCTGTCCCTACTTCCTGTCGCAGGAGCTGGCGCGCTGGAGCGATGTGATCGTCGGCGACTACAACTATTACTTCGATCAGAGCGCGTTTCTGTACGGCCTGGCGCAAGAACAGGGCTGGCGCGTCGCTGTGCTGGTCGATGAAGCACACAACCTGGTCGAACGCGCGCGCAAGATGTATTCCGCGTCCATCGGTATCGAGAGTTTGCGACGGGCGAAAAAAGCCGCGCCACTGCTGCTTCGAGGCACCATCGGCAGGGTGATCCGCGAATTCCAGCGCATCTCCAACTCCCAGCGGGACAAGTATCAAACCTATGCAAGCATCCCGAAGCCGCTACTGAAGGCGCTCGAGGATTACGTCAATCAACAAGGCGCGATGGCCGATCAAGCCGTGCTGGTCGCGGACTCGGTGCAGGAATTGTTTTTCGACGCGCTGAGCTTTTACGGCCTGGCCGAGCAGCTCGCCGAACATTCGCTGTTCGAGATCACCACGCCGGAGTACGCCACCTACACGCTTAGAAACATCGTGCCCGCGCCATTCCTGAAACTGCGCTTCGCCCACGCGCAAAGCGTGGTGCTGTTCTCGGCGACACTGACGCCGCGCAAATTCTATCTCGATCTGCTCGGCCTGCCGGACACGACGCGCTGGCTGGACGTGGACTCGCCGTTCTCGCCCGAGCAGCTCGAAGTGCAACTGGTCCGTCACATTTCCACGCGCTATCGGCATCGGGCCGATTCCATTGCCCCCATCGCCGATCTGATCCTGAAACAGTTCGAGCGCGCACCGGGCAACTATCTGGTGTTCGCCAGCAGCTTCGACTATCTAGCGCGCATCTCCGGGCAGCTGAATCGGGTAGCCTCACACATTCCGCGGCGCTTACAGCACCGTCACATGACAGAGGGCGAGCGCAAGGAGTTTCTCGACGGCTTCGTCCCAGGTGGCCACTGCATCGGGCTCGCCGCACTCGGCGGCGCGTTTGGCGAAGGCATCGATCTGCCCGGCGAGCGCATGATCGGCGCCTTCATCGCCACGCTCGGGCTGCCGCAATTGAACGAAATCACCGAGCAGATGCGGCTGCGGTTGGATGAGCTGTTCGGCGCCGGCTACGACTACACTTATTTATATCCAGGCTTGCACAAGGTCATTCAGGCTGCGGGCCGCGTCATTCGCACATGTAACGATCGTGGCGTGGTGTACCTGATCGACGATCGCTACACCCGCCGCGAGGTGCGCGAGCTGTTGCCGAAGTGGTGGCAATTACAATCATTCCCCGCACCTCGCCGCTGACGGCCGCTAGTGGCAGGCTCGATAGGGACCGCGATCGAAATGAAAATGGTCGCGGTGCGCGGCGTTGTAGTCTGGGCTCAATACACCGTCGAAGAACCGGCACGCGCCAGTGCGCACCTCTTTGAGAAACGCTGCTCGCTCGCCGTCTTCTGTCCAGTCCTTCAACACGCGAATGCGCTGACCATCCGCGAGCACGAACCCCGCGATATCCAACGCCTCCGCCGTCGCATGCTGACTGCGAGTCGCATTCGCCCGCCCATACACATTGCGACACGAGTAGCTGCCGAAATGCTCGATGGTCGCGACATCCTGGCCGAAATGCTTACTCGCCACCGGCGCCAGCACATGACGCTCCCACATCGCCAACGACACCGCCGCCCGACAGCTCAGCGAGAACGGCGCATTGACCTTGGCCGACGTCTCACTGATACGCACGGCATTAAAGAACCCACACGCCGGCCCAGTCATGCGATCGTCGACCCGCTCGTACGTGATATTCGAAGTCGCGAGGACTTGCTGGCAGAGGAAGGCGTCTTTCGAGAGACGACTCAGCTTGTAGTAAGTCAGGAAGTTGGGCTGCGCGTCGATTTCGAGGACGGCCCA
Source organism: Steroidobacter sp. (assembly GCA_040509855.1). Classification (GTDB taxonomy): domain Bacteria; phylum Pseudomonadota; class Gammaproteobacteria; order Steroidobacterales; family Steroidobacteraceae; genus Steroidobacter. The sequence continues at coordinate 10,147 of JBEVKA010000471.1, read as the reverse complement.
GGGGTTCCATTGCGGCCGAATGGGAATTGCGCCACTGCGGACGCCGTAAAGCGCACCGGCAATTGCTATCGCCACTACGAGTAAGAAACCGGGCAGTCGCATGGATACGAGTTCAACTCAGCGAGTGCTTGAAGAGTTGCATCATTTGCGTCGCGGCTCACTCCACCAAGCCACTCTTCGCCGAAGGCTGCGCGACGCGCGTCCGCGCCAGCGCGAAGCGCCAAAACTCACAAAGAAACAATCCGGCCCAGCTCAGCAACAGCAGCCTCGACCTGCTCCGTCCAAGGATGCCCATAGTTCAACCGCAGGCAATGACGAAACTGACGCCGCGCCGAGAACATCGGCCCGGGTGCGATGCTGATGTGCGCCTCGATCGCCCGTCGATGCACTTCGAGCGCATCGACCCGCTCCGGCAACTCCAGCCACAGGAAGTAGCCGCCTTCAGGAGTGGCAACCCGAACCCCAACGGGAAAATGTTTGCTAATAGCCGCCAGCGCCGCCGCCTGCTGACTCTTCAGCGCCTGCCGCAACTTAGCGAGATGCCGGTCGTAGCCTTCATTGCGCAACATCTGCGCAATCCCGTTCTGAATAGGCACGCTGGTGGCGAGCGAAGTGGTGATCTTGCGGCGTTGAACGTCGGCAGCAAAGCGACCCGCGGCGGTCCATCCCAATCGATAGCCCGGCGCGAGCGACTTGGAGAACGAGCCGCAGTTCAACACCAGTCCCTTGCGGTCGAACGCCTTGGCCGGCTTCGGACGCCGCTCATCGAAGTGCAACTCGGCGTAGACGTCGTCTTCGATCAACGGAATATCGCGCTCGGCGAGCAGCTTCACCAGATCGCGCTTCTTGTCTTCGGGCATGGACGCGCCCAGCGGATTCTGAAAATTGGTCATGAACCAGCATGCGCGAATGTCGTGCTTGCTCAGCGCCTGAGACAACGCACCGAGATCCACACCTTCGCGCGGATGCGTGGGAATCTCTACCGCTCGCAGCCCGCACATCTCAATCGCCTGCAAACATGCGTAGAACGTCGGCGCTTCGATGGCGACCGTATCGCCCGGTTTGGTGACAGTCTGCAAACATAGATTCAACGCTTCAAGCGCGCCCGAGGTGACGATGATCTCGTCAGCCGGAACGCGCGAGCCGAAATGCAAATAGCGGCGTGCGATCTGCCGCCGCAACTCATCGCTGCCCGGCGGCAGACTCTCCACGGTGCTCCAGGGGTCCATGTTTCTCGCGCTGCTGCCGAGATGGCGCGCGAGCTTGGCCCAAGGAAACAAAGTCGGACTGGGGAAAGCGGAGCCCAGCGGAACGACATCGCGGTCGCGCGATGCTTCCAGGATCTCGAACACCAGATTGCTGATGTCCACCTGCGTGGATCGCGACGAAGGCCGCGACGGCCGCGGCTCCGGCGTCGCGCGTTGCCATCGATTGCTGACGTAGTAACCGGAGCGATGGCGGCTTTCGACCAGCCCGTTCGCTTCGAGCACATCGTATGCTCGCATGGCCGTCGCCGGACTGACGCCTCGTTCGCGACACAACTCGCGCACCGAGGGAATTCGCTCACCGGCTTGCAGGGTGCCTTGGCGGATCAGGGTGGAAAGATCGGCAGCCAGCTCCTGATACAGCTTCATGCAGTGACGTTATTGGTGGGGATGCAGGTAGCCTAAGTACCAGCCAATCATCAGGAACGCAAACAAGGCCACCGATAGACCGACCCGTACCGTCAACGCGCGCACCATGCGCTTGGAGTCGGTGGGACCCGCAGTCATCGAGAACATCGCGTGCGACAGGCTGATGACGATACCGATCAGCGCGGCAATAACGAGAGCTTTCATGGTTTCTCCGAGGCTGCGGCTGCTCTGGCCTCACGACGAATGGTCAACACCAGCGAGCCGAGCGCGACACCCACCAGCGACATCAGCGCGATCATCAGGAACACCAGTCCGCCCGCCAGCCGGTAGGCCTCGTAGATGGCGCCGATGACGCCGATCGGCGTGGTCACCAGCAGTAACGGTTTGGCAATCCTCATGACGTGCTCCTGTTCACTTCGAACAGCAGAGTAAGGGCGCCCTGTGCCGCATAACAGAGGCAGATCGGGCCAAAAAAAGTGGCACAGAACGCCGCGCCCTTAGGCCGGGGATTACGCCGAACGCATGGGATTGATTACATGGGCGGAGCGCCCGGAACCGGCTTCATCATGGCCCGTTACTCTGGCATCGAATGACGGAGTGAGCATCATGCGACGATCTATTCAGGGGCTGCTGGCGTTACTGGCGGCAGCCACGTTGACCACGGCAGCGGCACAGAGCACCGGTGGGTCGCAAGGCGCACAAGCGCCCGTGACTCAACCACGAACCTCACCGTCACCGTCAGCGCCGCCACCGGCGACGCGAGCATCACAGACACCCTCGCAACCGACGCAGCCGTCACAGGGAACGCAGAATACACAGCAGACAGTGCGGCCACCGTCCACGACTACACCGAACGATCCGGCGACCAATACCAACGCGACAACGCAGCAGAATCGCGTTCCACCTGCGTCACGCGGTGTTGGCTCTGGCAGCCGTCCGAATTGCTCCAACCTGCGTGGCGTCGAAAAGGCCGAGTGCGAGCGTCGCGATACGGTGAGAGATGATTTGCCGGCGGGCGTGACGTCGACTCAGCCGAAGAATCCGCCGCAGTAATCGGGTCGAGTGGTCAGGGGCGACTGGGTCGCTTCGGCCCGCGTCGACACATCGCGCTCAGTTTGTGACGCACGCGCTCGATCATGGGCCGTGCGCTGAACGACTCGAAGATCACCAACGCTTCGCGCTGAGCCGACTCATCTCCTTCGCCAAGCGCTCGCGCCGATTCGAATGAGCAGTTGAGCTCACGCCAGGCGGCAGCCGCTTCGGGACCGCGACCGGTGATTTCCAACGCAAACGGCAGTCGCGAACAAAAATCAGGCAGCCCGCCGGGCAATGAACCGTCGCTCTGCCAGCACCAGAACAACAGCTCTGCGGCAAACCACGGATGCCGCTTGCGCAAGACGAGTTCGAGACCCACGCTGGCTTCGATGGCTGCATCGGCCGTGCGACCTTCAAACCATGCGGCTTCAGCCCGTGCAGCCCGCAGCGACGCGATCAATGGCAGCGCCTTGCTATTGCCCGCGAGGTCCTTGGCTTCATTCAATGCTTCCCACACTCCCAGCTCGCCACGACGTGCGCGCACGCGACCAAGCGCGATCAACGCCGTGATGCGTGCGATGACGGGAGCGCGTCGATCCGCCAGCACGACGTGCGCCACCCCGGACACTTCGGTCCAACGGCCGCGATACATCCACACCAGTGCCTGCCAGGACAGTTGATACAAGCGCGCCGAATCGATATCTCGCTCGCTGCAAAACTCGATGCCACGACGCAGGTAGTGGTCCGCCAGGTCGAATCGATAAACCTCGCCGCACATCGAGCCCAGGCTCACGAACGCATTCGCCACCCACGCATCCGAATCTATGTTCTGAGCAAGCGCGCGACTTTGTTCCAGTTGTGCACGACCTGCGTCGACGCGCCCGTCGAGAATCATTGCCGTGCCGATAGTGTTGTAACAATGGACGATGGATTCCTGGTCGCCCTGCTGCTCGGCTGCTCGCAGTCCCAGCTCGCTGAGCGCGATAGCTTCCTGCGGCTCGCGATCGAGCAAGCGCAAATGAGCGGCCCAGCGATAAACCATGGCGGCACCCGTGCTGGTTTCGGAACCAACGAGCTCGACCGCCTCGCGCATGATCGCTTCGCCCTCGATGTTCCGATCCAACACAACCAGGGCGTGAGCCAGTCGCGCCAGCGACATTGCCAGCCGTTGCCCATCGCCCAGATCCCGCCACAACTTCGCAGCGCTCTGCAAAGCCTCGACCGCTTCACTCATCAGCTCACTCAGCTGACATTCGGACGCGTAATCGTCGAGCAACGCCGCGCGCTGTGCTGTCGGCACGGTGGCGAATCGCAACGCTCGTGCGAACTGCTGCGCAGCCAGTCGATGCGATCCGTTCGTCGCGGCCTCGCGAGCGGCGGCGGGCGCAAACTTCAATACTGCTTCCTCGGCCGCGGCGCTCTCGGCGTGATCCGCCAGCCGTGCAAGTTCATTTCCGGAGCCGGGATGAGATTCGAGTGCCTGCAAAGTGAGTCGATGCAGATTCAGCAGTCGCGTCGGCGTGATCTCATCCATCACCGCCTGGCGCGCCAGCTCGTGTCGAAACACAAAAGCGTCGTCCTGCGCACACAAGACACCTTCGGCGATACATTCGTCGACTGCCCCATTCTCGACCAGAATTTTCAGCACCCAGGACTCGACGCGTGGTCCTGCCACAGCGACGGCATCCAACACGGCGCGAGCCGATGACCCCAAACGCGACGTTCGCCTCAGCACGGCGTCTCGGGCAGTCGGCGGCGCTGCCCCAGCACCGGCGGCCAGCACTTCAGTCGCGAAGAAAGGATTGCCGCCGGTCGCCGCGTGCAACACCGCTGCGTCGATGTTTCTTTCGCCGATCAGCAATTTCAGGGCAGCGATGGAAAGTGGCGCCAGCATCAGGTGTCTCGCGCCATAGGTGGCGAGGTCGCCGAGCACCATGCGCAGCGGATGATCGGCGCCGACTTCGTCGTTGCGAAAGCTGCCGATGAGCAAAGTATGAGTGCGCTCGATGCGACGGCCGACATGACGCAGGAAATCGAGCGTGGCGTCGTCCGCCCAGTGCAGATCTTCGATCACGACAACGGCGGGTTTGGCGATGGCGCCGAGGAAAGCGCCGAATAGTTGTATTCGCCCGGCGCCAGTGCTCAGCGCCTGTTGCAGCTCGCCCCCCATGCCGGCGGCGATCTCATGTATGGGAGCCAGAGGCGGCGGGATCTGCAGGGGGTCGCAGTCGCCCCAGTGAATCGGAACGTCTCGTTGCTGGCGGCAGAATGTTTTCAGCAGCGAGGTCTTGCCGATGCCCGCTTCGCCTTCCAGCAACAGCAGCGTTCCGTCGCCCGCGATTGCACGCTGCCGCAATGTCTGCAGCGTCCCCAGCAATTCGTCGCGCTCCAAAAGCTCCATTGCCCGGGCTCGCACGCACGGACGACGTCCGCTTCGCTCGTGGCGGCATCATACAGCGGGTCGGCAGCGTCCGATTGTCTAGTAACGAAAGTACTCATCCGAGGCTCGGAATGCGCTCGGCCGCCGGCCGTTACGACCGGCCTGTTTGCATTCGCAGCTTCGCGATGTGTCCGCCGAGCAACGCCGCCGGCAGCGTGAAGCCATAGCCGAGGATCTTGAACCAGATCGGCGGGTCGCCGGAGGTCAACGTGCTGACCGTCAGCGCGATCACGCCGAATGCCAGCGCGTTGAAATAAGGAACGGCCCGGCCGAGTCGCGCCGCGAGATAGCCGCCGAGCACGGTGGACGCGGTCCCGCAGATCAGCGCGAACGTGAGATAGCGAGCGTCCTGGAACAACACCTGCAGCGCGGCTCGCACTTGTTCATCCGACAATCCTGAACCGAGCGCCGGACCGCCGAACAGATTGATTAGGATGAAACCTGTAACAATGTCCACGCCAAAGACGGCCAGGCTGGCCAGGAGCACCGCTCGAACACTGATGTTGTGCATGCACCAAGAGTAGGTGCATGCGTGCGCTTTGACTAGCTGTTACCGGGCCAGCGGTCACCGCGCTTCGAGTTCGAGGAACCAGTTCTCCCAGTCGCCATCGACCTGGGCGGCATGCTGGCGATAAAAACGCTTCGCCGGCTCGTTGCTCGGCAAGACCTGCCAGCGAATCAGACGCGCATTGAGCGAGCGCCCGTGCTCGATCACGGCAGCCATCAATCCGTGACCGAAATTCCGCCCGCGCGCCGCGGTGTCGATGAACAATTCCTTCAACACCAGCGTGGGACGCAAATCGAAAGTGAATGGGATCACATAGATCACGGCGTAACCCACCAGCTTGCTATCGAACTCTGCCACCCACGCGATGAACTCCGGCGCGCGATGCGAGGAGAAGCCGCGCTCCAGCAACGCATCGACAGTCACCGCGAACCGGTCGTCATAGCCCTCGAATTGCGCCAGTCCGCGCATCAGCGCCAACAGTTGAGTCGCATCCGAAGCGACCGCACGACGAATCATTCGCTACTTCTCCAAGGTGAAGCCTTCATCCAACCAGCCGGTGACGCCACCAATCATCAGTTTGACGGGCCGCCCCAGACGCGCCAGCCGAATGGCGCCGCGATGCGCGCCATTGCAGTGAGGGCCCGCACAGTAAACCACGAATACCGTGTTCGGCGCGTAGTCGCGCAATGTTCCTTCCACGATCTTGCCGTGAGGCAAGCTCACTGCGCCGGGTACATGACCCTTGTCATAGAGCGCGTGACTGCGCACGTCGAGCAACACGAAGTCGGCTTTGCCGCTGGACATGGCGTCGTGCACGTCCCAGCAGTCGGTTTCGAACGTCAATGCCGCTTCGAAATGCGCCAGCGCCCGATCGCTCGGGGCGGGGGCGACGGCGGTCACGGCGGTGGTCATAACTTGGCTCCTCGGTGGGCTTCGGTGTGGAGATTGTGCGAGATCCGCCCACCAGCGCCCACTGGCGCGGACGCCATAGATCGGTAACATCGCGCCATGAGCAAAAAGCAGCGCTCGGGAAAGCGGCACAAAGTCGTGGCTCTGGCCTACGACGGCCTGTGCACCTTCGAGTTCGGTTGCGTGGTCGAGCTGTTCGCGCTCGAGCGGCCGGAGCTGGGCGTGGATTGGTATGACTTTGCCGTTTGCTCCGCCGAGCGTGGGCCGCTGCGTGCGGCGGGTGGCATCGAAGTGCGAGTGCCCAACTCGCTGGTGTTGCTCGATCAGGCGGACACCATCGTGATTCCCGGCTGGCGTGACGCGGATGAGATACCGCCGCCGGCTCTGCTGCGACGAATTCGTGCCGCCTACGAACGAGGTGCGCGACTGTGCACTATCTGCTCCGGCGTTTTCGTGCTGGCTGCAGCCGGCGTTCTCGACGGCAGAACCGTCACCACGCACTGGCGCTACGCGGAGCGGTTGAGCAAGCGCTATCCCGCAGTCACTGTCGAAGCCAACTCGCTGTACACCGACACCGGTCAAGTGCTCACCTCGGCAGGCTCCGCGGCGGGTTTGGACATGCTGCTGCATCTGGTACGACGAGACTACGGCGCGAGGGTTGCGAATCAAGTCGCGCAACGGCTGGTGATACCACCTCACCGCGAGGGCGGACAAGCGCAGTACCTGCCTCGCCCCCTCCCGAGCGACGAACGCAGCCGAGTGTCCCGACTCATCGATTGGGTGCGATCGAACCCTGCCCGGACGCATACTCTGGTGACGCTCGCGAAGCGCGCATCCATGAGCCCGCGCACCTTGCAGCGACAGTTCCAGGAGTCGGTGGGCTTCGGCCCCTATGAGTGGCTGATCCGCGAGCGCGTGGCGCTGGCCAAGGACATGTTGCAGATCGGCCGCCACTCGCTCGCGCACATCGCCGATGCGGTGGGCTTCAAATCACAGGAAACATTCCGTCGTCACTTCCGGCGCGTCGCGGGCACCAGCCCCGCGACCTATCGTCGCCAGTTCGCTCAGCGCTGAGGCTACCATCATCTCAACATCAACCGCGGCGGTCGCAACGCGCCCCACTTATCTGCTACTGGTACTGAGTTTCGTCGGCTTCATCGCGCTCGGCCTGCCCGACGCGGTGATCGGCGTCGCGTGGCCCACGTTGCGAACTCATTTTTCGCTGGCGCAGGACGCGCTCGGTCCGCTGTTCATCACCGTGACGGTCGGCTCGGTGATCGCCAGCACCGCGACGGGAATGATCCTGCGACGGCTGGGCATCGGCGACCTGCTCGCGATCTCATGTGTGATTACGTCTATCGCCCTGCTCGGCTATACATTCGCGCCATCGTGGACGGTGCTCGTCACGTTGGGACTGCTGACCGGGTTCGGTGCTGGCGCCATCGACGCGGCGATCAACACGCACGCGGCGGTGAGCTACTCGGCGCGCCTCGTGAACGTACTCCATGCGTTCTACGGCGTCGGCGCAGCGGCCGGGCCAGCGCTGATGACGGCGGTGCTCACTGCAGGGCGAGGCTGGCAAACCGGCTATCGCATCATCGTCGCCATCGAGATCGCGCTCGCCTTCGCCTTCATTTTGTCACGCCATCGATGGCCGCCGCCGGTGATCGCGCACGAAGATCATCGGCCCGCGGCGCTGTTTGATACGTTGAAGCTCAGCAAGATGCAGCTGTCGCTGGTGGTATTTCTCATCTATACCGGTTGTGAAGCCTCGGCCGGCGCCTGGGTGTTCTCGCTGCTGTTCGAAGCCCGTGACATTGCGATGGCATCGGCCGGAACTGCCGTGACTCTCTACTGGTGCGGATTGTTTGCAAGTCGGCTGGGGTATGCGTTCCTGCCAGCGAACGTCCGACCTGCCAAAGTCATCACCGTTTGTATCGTCGCCGCGCTGCTGGGAATGCTCACCTTGATCGCGAATCTGCATCCGGCGATCAATGCCGCCGCCATCGCGCTGGTGGGATTCGCATCCGGCCCGATCTTTCCGTCGCTGATTTCCATCACGCCTGCGCGCATGGGGCCGCGCCACACGGCGAACGCAGTCGGCCTGCAGATCTCGATGGGTGCGATCGGCCTCGCCGCGTTGCCCGCGCTGTGCGGCGTGATCGCGCAACGATTCGGACTGGAACTCATTCCCCGCCTGCTCGCGGGCTGCTGGCTGGCGCTGCTGCTGGCGTATCTCACATTGCAGTCATTGACTGCCGACAACGAAAAGGCCAGTCGATGACTCGACTGGCCCTTCACGCTCGCCAGAAATCTCCTTAGCGATTACGGTCGCGGTCCTGGTCGCGAATCCGGTCCTGCTCGGACAGATTGCCGCCCTGCTGCGGCGAGCGAGTCTGGCCCGAGCCGGGCTGATCGCGCATGCCGCCTTCCTGCCGATGCTGGCCGGACTGCGCACCGCCGCCCTGCTGCTGGTCTCGGCGAATCTGATTCTCGCCTTGCTGACGATTGCCCGTGCCGGTCTGCTGGGCCTGCTGGTTGTTGCGAACCGTTTCGCTGCCCAGCTGCTCTTCCTTGCGGTTGCCTTCGGGACGATTGTTACGATCGCTTGCCATTTCAGTCTCCTCAGTGTGGCGCCGTTGACTTCTCCATGAGGTCATTCGTACCTCATCGATGCTGCGCCTTACATCGTGCTGCTAAACGCCGCATGCCATGATGGAGTTGCATGACAACCGATACTGATTGGTGCAAGCCGATTCTCACTTCGCTTGTGGGAAACGGGCGCAGGGCGATGTGAGACATCGCACCGCGAAGCCTAGGATTAACCACGATTGAGCTGGCGGGGAGCGAAAATCAGCGACCCAGGTGCAGGTCGGCACCCGGGATGGAACGGAATTTCTTGCGGAACGATTTATTGTCCCCGTCGGCGCAGATGATGATGGTCTCGCCGGGAAAAGTGACATCGCTGCCGAGCCGCTGCGAGACACCTTCCGCCGCGCCACTCGATTCGAACTTCCACACAGCCACGCGCCGTTCGAACGCGAGAATGTAGAGCGGATGCTCCTGGTAATGAACGGTCTGCTTGCGCACCAGATAGACGCGACGAATATCATTTTCGAACGATTGCAGCTGCTGAGTGAGCTGCGCGAGCTGCTCTTCGCTCAGGCCGTGCGGCAATAGTTTATCCGTCGTGCGCAGCTCACCGCGCTCCTTGCTCGCCGCCAGATCGCGTTGACCCGCATCGTATAGATGATCGATGTGCGAGCGTGCCTCCTCATTGCGACCATGCCGCTGCAGATAGTCCACGATCAGCATGCAAGCGGACTGCTCCGCGCCGGGATCCAGGCGCATCGCGTTCCTCAGCAGCTCGAGACCCGACTCGTCATCGATCGCGAGACGCAACCGTCCCAGCGCGAACTGTGTGGCAGCATGGTCCGGCGACTTCGCAGCCAGCGCTTCGAGCTGTTCGCGAGCCGAGGCTTCATCGCCAAGCTCCTCCGTCAACTCGGCGCGACTGAATGCATCGTCGACCGAAAGCTCTTCGGTGCTGCTGGATAGCGCAGCGAGCTTGGTGCGGGAAGCGATCGCATATTGATGACGCCCCTGCCACCACGCGGTGAC
>JBEVKA010000470.1:0-24727 GCA_040509855.1 Steroidobacter sp. | reverse complement strand
CGCGTGAACAAGTGCAAGCGCTGGTCGAGAAGGCGCACATCGTTTGCCCGTACTCGAACGCTACTCGCGGCAACATCGATGTGAACCTGGTGGTCGTCTAACACGACCGCTCATGAGCGAAGCTCCGAGATCGCGCGCGTCAGATTGATTCTGGCGCGCGCCTCGTAGCGGACGCTCTGCACTGTCTCCAAGCTGGAAAAAGGCAATGCGTGCGATGTCGGAACGCGGCCGGCGCCGCCGTCCTTGAGTTATCTTCGACATCACACAGGAGCCATTGTCATGAGAAAAGTCATCGCCGCGACCTTCATCAGCCTGGACGGTGTCATGCAGGCCCCGGGCGGGCCCGAGGAAGACACCGCCGGCGGATTCAAGTTCGGCGGCTGGACGTTCCATCACTGGGACGAAGCCATGGGCCAGTCGATGGAGCAAACATTCGGCGCGCCGTTCGATCTGCTGCTCGGTCGCAAGACCTATGACATCTTCGCCGCGCACTGGCCGCACATTCAGAACGAGCCGATCGCGGACCAGTTCAACGCCATCACCAAGTACGTGGCGACGCGTTCGAACCAGCAGCTCACCTGGAAGAATTCAGTCGCGCTGCGCGGTGACGCCGCGGCCGAAGTCGCTCGCCTGAAGCAACAGGACGGGCCGGTGCTGCTGCTCCAGGGCAGCAGCGATCTGATCCAGAGCCTGCTCGCCAGGGACCTGATCGACGAGTTCCGGCTGCTGACATTCCCGGTCGTGCTCGGCGTCGGCAAGAAACTGTTCGGCTCCGGCTCGATCCCGGTCGGGCTGAAGCTGGTCGAATCCAAGGCCTCCACCACCGGCGTCATCATGAGCACCTACGTGCGCGCCGGCACCGTCACCACCGGAACGTTCGCCCTGGAGCCACCGACCGAGGCCGAACTGGAACGCCGGGCGAAAATGCGCGCCGAAGGTTGAAAGAGACACGCAGCCAGGCAGTTTTATGATTGGATTGCGAATTGGATCTCTGGTGCTGGGCGGACGCGCCCAGCATCATGTCCGTGCGTTCCGGACGAGCGCACCTGGTTACACACGGACCGATGTACAAACATCCCATCAGCGCCGCCATTCGTTTGCTCCCTGCCGTGTGCTGGGTGATCGCAGCCGTGGTCTGCGGATGGATGAGCGCGCGCCTGACCTTGTTACTGCTCACACCAGACAAGTGGAACGTCGCGGACAAGCCGTGGCTGGAACTGCTGTTCGTCGGCGGCTTCATCGGCGTCGCCGTTTACAGCGTGCGCATGGCGTACAAGGAATATAAAGAGGCGCTGCCAGCACTGCGCGCCGACGCTCCTTTGTGGCCCACGACGCCCCGCCCCGCCGACGCCATTCAAGCCCCGCTGCGTTTTCCATTGCCCGAGGCGCAAAAGATCCAGCTGCAAACCGCGTTCGCGACGCTGGTGGCGACCGGCGTACTACGCAATTCCGAAGTGTCGCTGGAAGAAATCCTGGAATGCGCCGAAACCCTGGATGACTACTCGCAGGTCGACTGCTCCGAGGCCTATGTCATTTTCAATGTGCTCAGCGCACTTCATTCGCAGCGGCGACAGTTCCGGAATCTGGCGTTCCTCGCCGATCAAGTCGAGATCGAGGACGAGCACATGCTCGCGGTCGCTCACGACTTCGCGCGACTCTCCGGCCAGACTCGTCAACTGCAGTCAGTGCGGCTGCAAGCCATCGGCGGAGGCAAAGTCACTCCCGCCCGCCGCGGCGAATTCCCGATCGACAATGCCGTCATGGAAGTCGACGTCGGCGGTCGCCGCATCGGTGTGACATTCGTGATGTACGGCAAGAACCTGCCGTTCGGCCTGCCGGAAAAGCTCGCTAGTATTTTTCTGCAGCCCGACGATCCGCGCCGCTTTTTCAGCGCCTATTTCGACTCTTGCCTGGCCGTAACCTTCATTACCACGGACCAGGCGGCAACGCTCAACCTCGCGTTCGCGCATCAGCCCGACTGCTTCGAGCTGCTGGAACAACGGGCGTGAAGCCGCCGCCTCTCGCGCGACTCGCGGGCTGTAATAGTATCGAGCATCGGCGCGTGGCAGACTCCCGCTCATAAATATCTTCATGCCGCATGCGAGTCACTGCGGCGTTCAGCGGGAGAATTAAGTGAAGTCGAGTCGCGCGGCTGGAGGCTGCATTGCTTGCCTGCTGAGCTTTGTATTGCTCGCGGCCTGCGGCGGCGGTGGCGGTTCAGGCTCCGGTTCGTCACCCGGACCAGCGCCCGCTCCGCCGCCGACCAACACCACGCCGCCGCCGGCCGCACCATTGATTACGATGCAGCCTCAGGCTCAACGGATCACCGAAGCGCAGACCGTCAGTTTCAGCGTGCAGGCGATCAGCGACTTGGCGATGAATTATCAGTGGCTGCGCGAGGGCACACCGATCCCGGGCGCGACTGCGGCGACATATTCATTGGTCGCCCGGCTCGACGATCACAACCAACGTTTCTGGGTGCTCATTACCAATTCGGGCGGCAGCGTAACCAGCGCCGCGGCATTGTTGCAGGTTGACGCTGCTCCACCGCCGCCGGTCGCCCCGAATATCACACTTCAGCCCACCAATACGTCCGTGCAGGTCGGCCAGGCTGCCCTGTTCAGCGTCATGGCCGAAGGCGATGCACCGTTCACTTATCAGTGGCAGCGTAACGGTGTGGCGATTCCGAACGCCACGACCTCCACCTATACCGTGCCCCTGGTGGCGACGTCGGATGACGGCGTGCGTTTCTCAGTACAGATATCGAACAGCGTTGGCTCCGTGCAGAGCGCGGTCGCCGTCCTCACCGTGCTTGCGCTGCCGGTTGCGCCAAGCATCGCCACACTTCAAGGTCCGAACACACTCCAGCGCGGTGATACGGCGACATTGAGCGTCGTCGCCGACGGCGATCCGCCTTTGACATATCAGTGGCGACGCAACGGTGTCGCGATCAGCGGCGCGACCGCCGCAAGTCATGACATTCCCAATGTCGATCTGGACGATCATCTCATCGCTTACTCCGTCGTGGTCACGAATGCGGCGGGGACTGTCGCGAGCAAACCGCTGGTACTGCGAATCGCGGACGCTCCCGAGATCAGCGCTGGAAATTTCTTTTCTCTGGCCGCCTCGCGCACGACTGGCGCGCTGACGTGGGGCTCGCAGTCACAAACAATGGCACTGGGGCGCAATCCGGAACGGGATGAGGATCCTCTCTCGGGTGCGACAGCAGTGCCGCTGCCGAACGGCACGACGGTCCAAAGCGTCGCCGCCGGGCAGCGTCATGGCCTGGCGCTCCGCTCGGATGGCACCGTGTGGGCGTGGGGTTCGGATCGCGATGGCACGCTGGGCATCGGGCGACACCCACTCAACGATCCCTATATTTTCGATCATCCAGTGCAGACGCTGCTGCCACCGGGCGTGGTCATCACCAAGATCGCTGCGGGATTGGACTTCTCGATCGCGCTCGACACCACCGGGCAAGTGTGGGGTTGGGGCACGAACGAAGCGTGCCAGACAGGCATCGGCTTCCCCGGCGGCGAGAGCCCGTTCACCAACGGTCGTCACACTCCGATTGCGGCAGCGTTGCCACCCGAGATCGTCGACATCGCCGCGGGTGAGTCGTTCACGGTCGCCTTGGATTCGAGCGGCAATATATGGAGCTGGGGCTCCAACCCCTTCGGCGGCTTCGGCTCCTCGACGCCGGTGATCGTCGATCTGGATCTGCCCGCCAGCGTTCATCCGCGGCGAGTGTTCGCCGGCGAACATCACGCCATGCTCATCGACGACAACGGCGACGCCTGGGCCTGGGGCGAGCATGACGATGGCGAGTTGGGCGTCGGCGAGACGCCGCCCATCACGCCGGTCCGGTTCGCGCGCAAGGTCCAGCTCGCATTGCCATCGGGCGTCGCCATCGTTGCGATCGCAAGCGGCGAGAGTCATTCGTTGTTTCTGACTTCCGACGGCGCCGTGTATGCAGCGGGCGAAGAGCGCTCGGGCGCGCTCGGCAATGGACAAAACGGAATAAACGTCATCTACAAGACGCCGCAGCGTACGTCGACGATCGGTCCGCCGAACCTGCGCGCCATCGCGATCGCCGCCGGACAGGTGCACTCGCTCGCGATTCTGAGCGACGGCACGGTGATGGGCTGGGGCGCGAACTCGAGCGGCCAGCTCGGCGATGGCACTCTCGACATCCAACGCACCTCGCCAGTCGCTACCGTGGGCGTCGATCTGGAATGACGACCCGCGCCGCGCGTCGCCGTGCATCCGCTTGTCATTTTTCCAGCTCGCCAGATACATGCTCCGTCAATTCTCTGGTGTTTTTGAAATACTCCGCCTCCAGATCAATGCCACATTTATTCGCGAGCACGATAATCGACCATAAACAGTCTGCCAATTCATGCCCGAGTTTTGCTTTACAGTCATCGATTCTTCGGACACCTGCGTTCGCCTGAATCAGTTTTGCCAGATCGCCGACATCCCCTACGAAACCCAGCGCAAGCTCTTCCGTGGACCAGACGCGTCCGTACAGCTTGATTTCAAGCTGTTCGTAGAGCTCATTGAGCCCTAGAGCAGATTTTTCCAGATCGCTAAATTTCATGTTGATAACACCATTACATCGTTTGTTGCCATGACGAGGTGAGTGAGCATCCACTGCCCCTACCGCAACTCCTTCCTCACCACCAGCTTCAACCCCGACCAAGTCGCATCCACCGCGCACACCTTCACGTCGACGAAGCCGAGAGGCAGTGCGACTTCGACAGCTCAGCGCGCTTCATGACGAACAAATGCACCAGGTCGGTCGCCTCGCTCACGCGCTTGGCGAACACAACGTCGGCGGGAAGCGGAGCGACCAAAACGGTGTAGTCGGCGGGGGCGGAGATCAGGTGGACTTGGGAGCCAGGCTGGATGCCGAGTTTCTTGGCGAGGGGTGTTCCTGAATAGCCTGTCATGCGGAATCCTCGCGGCACGTGTTCGCCGAGGCTTGTTATTGATGTGCCATTTTGCGGCAAAGGCCGAGTTCGAGTCACCGAGCGGTAACAAGATGAAGCAATGCGGACCTGACGGCGCACCAAATCTGGCTGCTACATCAGGTATCGCCGCAGATTTGGTTTCGGCACCGAGCTGCCGAAAAACATTGAATAACCAATAAAAAACAACCGCCAGCACGGACGCTCCACGAGCGCGAACGCAGTTGGCCGGGATGTTGCAAAGACAGGGCTGGTCGACTTCTGAAGCGAGACGACACCCAGGGAGAAAACAATGACGAATTCACCTCTCTCGCGCCGTGGCTTTTTGCACATGGTCGGCGCGCTCGGTGGATCCACAGCTGTTTATCGAGCCGCGCTCGGATTGGGCTTACTGCCGACGGCTGCACACGCCTCACGACCGGACGTCGCGCCGCTGGGCGCTCGTGGCCGCAAATCGGTGCTGATCCTCGGCGCTGGCATCTCGGGACTGGCGGCAGCTTACGAGCTGAGTCGCAAAGGTTATGACGTTCAAGTGCTCGAAGCCTCGCATCGCGCCGGCGGCCGCAATCTCACCTTGCGCGCCGGCGATCTGATCGATGAGGACGGCAATCCGCAGCGCTGCAACTTCGATCGCGATCCGGATCTGTATTTCAACGCCGGCCCGGCCCGCATTCCCGGCCATCACACCTCGTTGCTCGGCTACTGCAAAGAGCTCGGCGTGCAGCTGTCGCCCTTCATCAACGAGAACCGTAACGCGTGGGTGCAGGACGACGCGATGTTCGGCGGTCGCCCGATCCGCAATCGCGAATACATCACGGACTCGCGCGGCTTCATCGCGGAGCTGCTGGCGAAGTCCATGCAGCCCGAGCAGTTCAACGCCACCTTCACCAACAGCGACTATCAGCAGGTGTTGGAATACGTCCGCCAGTTCGGCGAGCTGGACAGCCGCTTCAAATACGCCGGCTCGGAACGCGCGGGCTTCGCTTCGTACGACTATGCGAAACCGCCCTCCTTCAAGCAGCCGCTGAATGCCAGCGAGCTGCTGCGCTCCAGGCTCATGTTCGTGATGAACTTCGTCGAGCTGCAGGATCAGTCGGCGATGATGATGGAGCCGGTCGGCGGCATGGATCGCATCGTCGCCGGGTTCCTGGCCAAGGTCGGCCCGCTGGTCAAACTGCAATCGCAGGTCGAATCCATCCGGATCGGCGCCAAGGGCGTGGATGTCAAATACAAACATCAGGGCCAGTCGCTCCAGGCGCACGCGGATTTCTGCCTCACCTGCATCCCGATGCATTTGCTCGCGCGCCTCGATCACAATTTTCCCAAGGAATACACCAGCGGGTTCCAGGCGGCCTCGCCCGGCAAGCTGTTCAAGATCGGCCTGCAGATGAAGGAACGCTTCTGGGAGCGCGAGGGCATCTACGGCGGAATTTCCTGGACCATGCAGGACATCATGCAGGTCTGGTATCCGGCGCATGGCATCCATCGCGAGAAGGGCGTCGTGCTCGGCGCCTACACTTTCGATGACGCTCGCGGCGAAATGTTCGCCAAGCTGTCGCCGGCGGAACGAATCCAGCTCGCCATCCGGCAGGGCGAAAAGATTCATCCGGGCTACGGCCGATACGTCGAGAGCGGCGTCTCGATTGCCTGGCATCGTATGAAACATATGTATGGCTGCGCGATGCGTTGGGACGAGCCGCTGCAGACGCAACGATTCAACACGCTGCAATCGCCCGTGCAAGGCCACTATCTGATCGGCGATCAGATCAGCTATCACCCCGGATGGCAGGAAGGCGCGTTGCATTCGGCATTCCATGCGATCGCAGATATCGACCGGCGCGTCCGCGCGAGCGCGGCGTGATTTGGTTAGACTGCTTGCAGCCAGAATGATTTGGCCATGACAACTGAGCCAGAAACGGAGACATTCAACGTGGCGCGATCCGGTATCTCTCGAATTGCATTGGGAGCGGCGACGGCCGCGATTCTGTTCGCAGGCAGCGTGCAGGCCGACGGAGTCACCCGACATTCATTGCTCGGCGGCAACAAGTTTCCCATCGCTCGCGCCGTGGAAGTTCCGGCAGGCACGAGCATCATTTTTCACAGCGGCATCACGCCGACACCGCTGGATCCCAAAGCGCCCGCCGGCACGGCCGCGTACTGGGGCGACACCAAGACTCAGGCGCTGAGCGCCTTCGCACGCATCAAGGAATCGCTCGATCAACTCGGTTTGAGCTTCGGCGATGTGGTGGCGATGACGGTGTATCTGGTGGGCGATCCGGCCAAGGGCGGGCGCATGGACTTCGAGGGCTTCATGGCCGCGTATTCGCAATTCTTCGGCACGACCGAACAGCCGAACCTGCCGGCGCGCTCGACCGTGCAGGTCGCGGGGCTGGTGCAGCCGGGCATGCTGGTGGAGATCGAAGTGCAGCTGGCGAAAAAGGCCAAGTAATCAACCAGGCGGTCGCACTGTAATCTCCTCCGGATCGGACGCGCGCTCCAGCACCAGCACGTTGGGCTGATCGCGTTCGATCCGCACGCGCGTCGCCGCGGCGATGTAGCTGGCCAGCGGCTCTGGATTCTCGATCGAGAAGCGGCCGAAGATGCGAATGGTCGCCGCCAGTTCCGGATCGGTGAACAGCAGCCGCACGTGACTGCGCCGGTTGAATTTCACCAGTGCTTCGGCGATCGTGACGCCGTCGAATGTGAGCATCTTGCTCGCCCATTCGAGCTCCAGCTCGGGATTCACGGCGCGCACCTCGGTAATCATCTGGTCGCTGGAGATGCCGACCTGCCGTCCGGCCTCGATCTCGATGGGTCGACCGGAGGATTCGCTCGTATCCAGGGGCGACACTCGCACGATTCCTTCCGCCACGGTGACGGTGAATTCGCGATCGACGCGCGAGACGCCAAATCGTGTGCCGATCGCGCTTGCCATGCCGAATTCGGTGCGCACTTCGAATGGTCGCAAGGGATCTTTTTCTACGGCGAATATCGCCTCGCCTTCCGCGAATTCCACCAACCGATGCCGACGATCGAAGTTCACTTCGATGCGCGTGCGAGGACCGAGCGTGACGGTACTGCCGTCCCCGAGTGACAGGGTGCGCCATTCGCCCGCCTGAGTCGCGATCATCTCAGTGTAGTCGTCACGCTTCGATATCCAGGCGAGCGCCAGCAGCAGCACGATCGCGAACGTGCACGACGCCGCGACCAACGCCCACCGCACACCGCTGCGTTTAAACAACTCATCGACGCGCTTTTCATTTGCAGCGATTGGAGCCGGATCATTGTGCAGACCCGCCGCCAGCTCAGCCGCGCTCGGCATCTCCAGCTTGGGCAAGCGCCCCGCTTTTTCCATCGCGGCGGCGATCGCATCGAACGCCGCGCGATTCTCCGGTATCGCATTCCACTTTTCCCAATGACGCCACCAGCGGGCCGGCAGATCTGGATCCTGCAGCCGGACGTACCATACCGCCGCTTCCCGGCAAGAACGACTGGTCGCCTCGCCATTCGAGTGCGTGCTCATGACTTGCGCCCTCCGCGCTTGTCGTGGCCCAACGCCTTTCCCAGGCGCTCGACCGCGAGAGCAAGATATCTGCGAACACTCCTCGGATGGATGCCCAAATATCGGGCAATCACCGCCGGCACTTCACCGTCGAGATGCAACTTCAGTGTGTCGCGCGCCAGCGGCGGCAGCTCGTTCGCCACTTCCACCAGCTTCTCGAAATCATCGCGCGCCTCCCAGATCAGCTCCGGCGAGCGGCGATCCTGGTCATCGCTGGGCAGCGCCGCTTCGATCTCGTTCCGGCGCGCGCCCTGAATCAGCCGGTTCTTCGCCCGGTTCATGGCGACGGCGAATGCAAACTGCTTCAAATCCCGAATCTCACTTGGATGGTCCACGTCGAGCAACACCGCGTATGTTTCCTGAGCAATCTCCCGGGCGTCCTGCGACGACCGCGTACGGGCGCGCAGCGCTCTGACGAGCTTGTCGTCGATCGCTCGCACCAGCGCCTCGATGCGCTGCCGATGCGCCGAGTCGATGCGCTTCGCCTCACTTTGATTCGCCGGCACCATGTCGGTCTCTGAATCGTCGTTCACGCGGATTCCCGTACTGCCCTGTGTATTAGACAGGTGAAGCGGCGGATTGGGACAGACATTCGCGGGCCTGGTGCTGCGGGGTTGAGCCGAACCGCACGGCCGGTCTTTTGACAGATGTTTCGCCATTCAACTGCACGCCGTGGTCGAATCAACACAGCGGCAACGTTACTTTGCCTGCTGTTTGGCACGCTCGCCGTCGCGAGCGACGCCGCACCCACCGAGTATCGATTCCAGCTCGCGCGCCAGTCGCTGTTCGCCGCGATACTGGAAATCTCCACGCAAACCGAGCTGTCGATCGGCAGCAACGATCCCGGCGTGCGCGATGTGATGGTCGGTCCGCTCGACGGCGTCTATAGCGTCGAGGCCGCGCTACGTGCACTGCTGGCGAACACCGGCTTCGAATTCCAGCGCATCGACGACAGCACTTATGCGATAGCGCGGAGGCCAGTCGAGGCGCCCGAATCGAGTTCACCCGTTGTTCCGATCAAGCAACCAGAACAAACATCGATGGCGACAGCGGACCACGGACGGGAAGTGATGGTCACGCGCTCGCGTTTCGTCGCGCCGGAGATGCCCACCGAGATCGTGGCCCTGAGCCGGGGCTCGTTCGAACGATACGGCGCGTCGAGCATCGCGGACATCCTGCAATACCTGCCGTCACAACATCCGCAGGCAGAGGCCGAGCGCGTCGACGGCGGACAATACGTCGACCTGCGCGGGCTTGGCGCGGAATCGGCGACAGTCATGATCGACGGCCGATGGCTGCCGCCGACTGCGACGTCCGGGATCGGTTTCGATCTCAACACCATTCCAGTGACGGCCATCGAGCGCGTGGAAGTCTTGTCCGATGCATCGGCGGCGGCGATCGGCGTGCCTTCAATCGGCGGCGTGCTGAATCTCGTGCTCACCAAGAATATTCCCTCGCCCATCGCGTCGAGTGAATATGGAGCCGCGGCAGGTGGCGGAGAGCAACGGCGAGCCTCATTCGGCGTGGGCCTCGATCGGCAGCGCCTGCACGGCGCGCTGTCGGTGGATTATTTCGAGCGCGATGCATTGTCCGGCGAGCAGCGCTCGCGCTGGGCGAATCAGGACTTTCGTCGTTTCGGCGGTGAAGACTGGCGCTCGCTCACGAGTCAGCCAGGAAACATTCGCTCCATCGACGGCGAGCCGCTGCCGGGTTTGAGCTCATCGTTCGCCGCCGTACCCGCGGGCAGCAGCGGCGTCAGGCTGACGCCAAACGATTTCGCCGCCACCGCCGGGCAGCGCAATCTGAGCAGCCCGCGCCGATATTTATCGGTGGTTCCCGCCGCGCGCCGACTGAGCGCGGCCGGAACAGCCGAGCTGTCGTTCTCGCGATTCACGACCTTCGCCGAGTGGCTGTACACACATCGGACCAACATTTATCAGCGCAGTCCGCCGGAACTGACGGATGTCGACGTGCCGGCAACGAATGCATTCAATCCTTTCGGCGAAACGGTGCGCGTCAGCATCCAACTGAGCGCCTTCGGCCCACGCGAGACTTTCACGGAAACCGAGCTCACGCGCATGGTCGCTGGCATGCGCGGCCAGCTCAATGGATGGTCGTGGGAATTGTCGGCGTTGCGTAGTGAAGAGAATGCGCTGAGCTGGACCCGCAACGAATTGGACGCCACGCGCGTCGCCTACGCATTGAGCAGCTCTGATCCCGCGTTGGCGCTCAACGTATTCCAGGATGGCGCTGGCGGCAGTTCCGAGCTGCTCGGGTCGCTGATAGCGAGGCCCTTCACCAATGTCTATTCGTCCAACGGAACGATGCTGGCGGGCTCGATGCAAGGTCCGCTGTGGATGCTGCCGGCCGGAAAAGTCATGGCCACGCTCGGCACGCAATGGCGCAGCGAAGGCATGTCGATCGATACCGGCATGCGCAATGACGTGAACCGTGTTGCCGCAGCGTGGCTTGGCGACTTGCGCGTGCCGCTGCTGCCATCGCTCGACCTCGGCATCAGCGGTCGAGCGGATTATTTCAACGATCTGGGCCGGATGTTCACACCCAACTACGCGCTCAAGTGGCGGCCACTCTCAGCGCTGCAACTCCACGCTTCCTACGGCACGAGCTTTCGCGTGCCCTCCGCTTACGAGCTGTTCGGTCCGCGATATTCGGTCCAGATTCCGGTCGCTGATCCGCTCAGGCCCGGCGAAACATCCAGCGTCACTGCGTTCGTCGGCAGCTCGCCCGATTTGCGAACGGTGCGTGGCCGATCCTTCAGGGTGGGCGCGACACTCACGCCCGCCACCCTGCCCGACCTGAATGTTTCCGCGAGCTACTGGGTCACGCACGTGAACGACCGGATCGCGACCGTGCCGTTCTGGCTGCTGCTCGAACGAGAGGGTGATTTTCCCGGCCGAGTCATGCGTGACGCTCGCACCGAGAGTGATGTTGCGGCAGGCTTGCCGGGGCAGCTCTGGGCCATCGACCTGTCGCCGATGAACTTCGGTCGTCTCCAGACCAGCGGCATCGACGCTCATGTTTCCTATGGTTTCGACACCGGCACAGGTTCGTTCAGGACTTCGCTGTCGGGAACTTGGGTCGACGAGTACACGACGCTGGATTGGCCAGGATCGCCACCGACGGATCGCGTCGGCGTTGCCGACCGACGCGGCACCATTCCTCAGTGGCGTGCGTTCGCCGCGATTCAATGGCAACGACGGTTCACGGAGCTGTCGGCGATGGTCCGTTGTGTCGCGCCTTTCGAAGACACGAGCGGCACTGTGCGCAACGGCCGCAGCGTGCCGGCGCAAACGTTTCTCGACCTGAGCGCCTCGCTGGATTTGGACCGGCTGCTCGAACCGACTGGCCCGTGGAGCGGCCTGAGTGTCACGACTGGCGTGCTCAATGTATTCGACGTCGAGCCCGCTTTCGCCGAAGTGGGCCAGGACGCCGGCTTCGATCCATCGCAAGGCGATCTCCGGCAACGCTTTGTTTATTTCCGGCTGCGCAAACGTTTCTAGCCCTCGATTTGCTGCCAGGCCGGCAGCTGATTTTCTACACGGCTCATGTCGTATTCGGCTAATTCATACACATGCTTCGCGATCTGCTCATGCGACGGTCGCAGCCGGTTCGCTATGGTCGACGCCATGCCCGGTTTCGTTCATCGCACCTTGAGTCTTTCCCTGATTTGGGAGGCTGCGCACGGATTTTGCGAAGCGGGGCATGGATTGCTCCTCGCGCGCGTGTAAGGTAGCGATCACAGCAACCACACACCGCTGACGATCGTCCTCCTCACAACTCGCTACGGCGCACAGGGATCGCGCCAGGTGGAACCAGAACAATGACAACACTCGTTCTGCCGCGAGTCGCGCTAGCACTCGCCGCCGTGCGCTCCATCCAATGGCCGATCCGGCGTCTCGGACCCTACTCCTGCGTGCTCGGTTTCCTGCTCATCGGTGTGGTTTCGCTGGGACTGTCACGCGCGGTGCTCATCAGCTGGCAATGGCAACGCGTCGACGTGACCGATTCGCTGTGGCCCATGATGCTGCAAGGTCTGCGCAGCGATTTGATTACGCTCGGAATGTTCGCGGCGCCGGCGGTAGTGCTGCTGCCGTTGTTCCTGGCCATCCGTCGCGTGAACTGGTGGGTGCGCCTGTGCACGGTGTGGCTGGGCTGCAGCCTGATGCTGATCCTGCTGCTCGAATTCGCCACGCCACAGTTCCTGTACGAGTACGACAGCCGACCCAACCGGCTGTTCATCGAATACCTGGTCTATCCGCGCGAAGTGTTCGCGATGCTGTGGGCCGGCTATCGCGCTTCGCTCTTTTCGGTCGTCATCGGTCTGGGCGCCACGGCGTGGCTGATCGGCCGCCACTTCCGCAAATATCATCGCAACGATCTCGACTGGCGCGTTCGGACCATCCTGCTGGTCTGGCCCATCGTGGTGCTGCTGCTGTTCGTGATGATTCGCTCCAGTTTTCAACACCGTCCGGCGAACCTCGCGTCGTTCGCCTTCTGCGACGACGCCATGGTCAACAGCCTGGTGACCAATTCCGCCTACTCGGTGCTGTCCGCGGCTTACAGCCTGAAGAACGAAAGCAGCAGCAAGATGTATGGCGACATGCCGGCGCCGGAGCTGATCCAGCGCGTCCGCAGTGGCATGGGTGTCGCCCCGGCAAACTTCACTTCCAACGATCTGCCCACGCTGCACAAACAAATCGCGAGCGTGCGCAGGGCAAAGCCGCTGAACATGGTGATCGTGCTGGAGGAAAGCATGGGCGCCGGCTTCGTGCAGTCGCTCGGCGGCATTCCCATCACGCCCAATTTCAGCGGCCTCGCCGATCAAAGCATCTGGTTCGAACAGCTCTACGCAACCGGCACACGCTCGGTACGCGGCATCGAAGCCGTCGTCGCGGGATTCCCGCCCACGCCAGCGCTGAGCGTCGTCAAGTTGAGCAAATCACAGCGCGACTTCGCGACGCTGGCGTCGGTGCTGCGCCGGGCCGGCTATCAAAATGAATTCGTGTACGGCGGCGAGTCGCACTTCGACAACATGCGGGGCTTTTTCCTCGGCAACGGCTTTCATCGCATCGTCGATCAAAAAGATTTCGAGTCGCCCCGGTTCGTGGGCAGCTGGGGCGTGTCCGATGAGGATCTGTTCACCAAGGCGCATGCGCGCATTCAGGATCTGCACCAGGGCGGGCAGCCGTTTTTCATGCTGGTGTTCTCGTCTTCGAATCACTCGCCGTTCGAGTTCCCGGACGGCAGCATCGAGCTGCACGAACAACCCAAGGCCACAGTGCACAACGCGGTCAAGTATGCCGATCATGCGCTCGGTGGATTTCTGAAAGTCGCGCGCAGCAGCGCGTACTGGAAGGACACGCTGGTGATGGTCGTGGCCGATCACGACACGCGCGTTTACGGCGATGAGCTGGTGCCGGTGAGCAAATTCCATATTCCGGGCGCGATTCTCGGCGCCGATATCGAACCTCGCCGCATCCAATCCACTGTCAGCCAGATCGATCTGGCGCCGACGCTGCTGTCATTGCTGGGTGTAGACAGTGAACATCCTTTCCTCGGCCGCGACCTCACGCGCACGCTGGCCGAATTCGGCAACTCGCCGCCTCTGCTGGCGCCGCGCGCGATGATGCAGTTCGACCAGAATTTCGCGTGGCTGCAGGACGGGCACGTGACAGTGCTGTTGCCGGACGGAGATGTACGAGCGTTCACCTACGATCGGCGCTCCAAATCGCTGGACCCGGCGCCGACCAAAAATCCAGAAGTCGCTCGCAACGCTCTGGCCAACGTATTGATGCCGGCCTGGTTGTATCAAGACCAGCTGCATCGGATACCGAAGTAATCGTCAGCGCGGTGGCCTGAAGACCTCGGCGTCGTCGTAAACGCGTGGATCTTCGTTGGCGGCCCACCAACCGGGCACGCCGAGCACCGGGAGTGGCAAGAAATCTTTCGCGCTCAGTCGCTCGATGGTGAGACTGGCCGCGAGCGCGTCGTCGCCGATTTTATCCATGACCCACACATGCGCGGTGATGCCCTTGCGTGGCTGCATGAGTTTTTCGAGCAGCGCGTGACCGAATACGACCAGAGTCGCGTCCTGCCAAAGCTCACGCTTTGAAACAAACAATGTTCTCCAGTCGCGCTGACGCAAAGCTTCCGTCAGCTGCACCGGCGCTTGCAGGATGGCCGCGTTCTCATCGAACACCGTCATCGCATCTCGCAACGCTCCACGCGGCCCGGTCGCACCGAGCAATTCGATCTGCCGAGCTTGCAACACATTCAAGCGCCGCTTGGTTTTGGGATAGCTCAGCCACATCAGGCCGTTGAACAGATCGTGCAGGTTGTCTCGCGTCGGCACGCATGCCGTGCGAGCAATGAAAGATTCATAAGGTTGGCCGGCCGGCAACTCGGAGTGAGCGACGAATCGAATCGCACCTTCGTCGCCGCGAGCTGCATTCAACGCATCTGCCACGGACTCCGAACTCGTTCCATTCACGATCGCACGCGCCAGCGCCGTGTGAGGTAACAACCACGGTGGGGGTGTTTCCAAAGCCGAAGCGAGCGAGGACAACGCGGACTGCATGCGGCGGCATTCTACAGACGTGTCAACGCGATCCTGAACGGCGCCCGTCGCTCGCACACGACACCTTGCCGAAAAACACGGCCCGCGCCGCCCTTCCCTGACCATGTTCATCTAACAGCATCCACCGGCCCCGCTGCATCGAACTCTCTGGCTTACGGGGCAGCGCTGGTTTTGCCTTGGCGATAAATGCACCACTACAAGGGGAAGCATTATGTTCATTGCGGCCATGCTTGGAATCACACCTTGGCCCGTCGTTTCCGTGCTCATCTGGTTCGTGCTGGCGGTGGTGGTCCTGTATTTCGCCCGCGAGACGGCTCATCAAGCGATCCGCACGGCGACGAGCGCGGTAGCGCGTGGACTGCGCCTGGCCTCGCATTCGGTCGTTCATGCCGAGCAACGGCTGGCGGCACGTAATAAAGATGTGTTGTTGTCGGCCGGCCGCGAGAACAAGGAACGCATCGTCGAGCGCGAATTCGATCGCATCAGCGAGAGCGTGCGCAAGGACCTCACCAACTATCCGACCTTGCATCGTGCGCTGAGCGAGTCCATCAAGCGCATCGAGGAGAATCATCAGGCCGCTGTCGACGTGCCGCCCGAAGCGCCGGGCTGGAGCCGCGCCGTCGAAGCCGTCGCCAAGCTCGATTCCAAGAACGGCTCGCCCGAGATCCTGTCCGACATTCACAAGTCGATGGTGAAGGCGCACAAGGAAGCGATGGACGAATATCGCGAGTCCAGTGGCGAGCGTCATGCGCTGTTGCGCAAGATGATGCCGGACTGGCGCGAGATCAAGGAAACATTGGATCGCGTGCACGGCTCGGTTGAAAGCCTGCTCAAGCGTGCGGTCGTGGTCGACCGCCACATGCAGGAATATGAGGAGATCGTCAAAGGTCACGATCGCGCGGTGTCGACGCTGTCCTCCTCGTCGGTCGTACAGTTCTTCGTCTCGGGCCTGGTGCTGCTGATTGCGATCGGCGGCGCGGCCATCAACTTCTCGCTGATTGCGCGCCCCATGTCCGAAATGGTCGGCGGCACGAGTTATATCGGCTCGTTCCGCACCGCTGATGTGGCCGCGCTGGTCATCATCATGGTCGAAATCTCCATGGGCTTGTTCCTGATGGAGTCGTTGCGCATCACTCGTTTGTTTCCAGTCATCGCCGCGCTCCCGGATCGCATGCGCGTGCGGATGGTGTGGATCACCTTCACGATGCTGACGCTGCTCGCCAGCGTCGAAGCTGGCCTGGCCTACATGCGTGAAGTCTTGTTGCAAGACGAACTGGCCACCGGCGCCCTCCTGCGTGGAGCGAGCGAAGGCGGCCTGCAGAATGAATATTTGTGGATCACCACCGTGGCGCAGATGGGCATGGGCTTCATCCTGCCGTTCGCTCTCACCTTCGTGGCCATTCCGTTCGAAACATTCGTGCACTCCTCGCGCACCGTGCTGGGCCTGACCGGCATCGGCATCCTGCGCGCGCTGGCGATGCTCCTGCGAGTGCTCAGCAACGGCTTCCGCCACATGGGAACTCTGCTCGAACGCATCTATGACCTGCCCCTGTTCGTGCCGCTGTGGCTGCAAGCCCGGCAGGCCGCCGCCAATTCGGAACGCTCGCGTGAAGAAATCACGGCACCGGAGGCCCAGGTATGAAACGACCCATGAAATATGTGCTGGCAGGACTGGCGGCGCTCATGCTCATCGCATGCTCGCCGACAGCGCCTCGTAACAATGGCGTCTATTTGCTGCTCGATACATCGGGCACGTACAGCGAGGAGCTCAAGAAAGCGCAGACCATCATTCTGTTCGCACTGTCGCGCCTGCAGCCGACCGATTCGTTCGCGGTCGCGCGCATCGATACCGGCAGCTTCAGCGAGAAGGACATCATCGCCAAGGCCACGTTCGACGACCGCCCGAGCGCGGCCAACAATCAGAAGCGCGCGTTCGCGGCGCAGATCAAGAACTTCGTCGAGCTGTCCAAGCCCGCGACCCACACCGACATCACCGGCGGGCTGCTGCAGGCCATCGAGTTCCTGAACGAGAAGAACTCCGGCCGCAAGACCATCCTGATCTTCTCGGACCTGCAGGAAGACCTGGCGCAGGGCTACATCCGCGACGTGCCGCTGGACTTGAAGGGCTTCGAGGTGGTCGCGCTCAATGTCACCAAGCTGCGCTCGGATAACATGGATCCGCGTGAGTATTTGTCCCGTGTCGACAACTGGCGCGAGCGGGTGGAAAAGAGCGGCGGACGCTTCCGCATGATTAACGATCTCGAGCGGCTCGACGGCATCCTGTAACCCAGAAAATCATATTGCCGCAATGTCCGGAGGGGGCGCGCCGCGGTTTTGCCAATTGCGTCGCGGCTCCCGCCGATTCGATTAAGATATTTTCCTCGCCATTGCGGCTGGCCCAAAGGCCAGCCGCATTCGCTTTACGAGGAAACATTCACCATGCCAACCCGGTTCGTGACTTTCACGGCGGCCTGCTTGACGTTCCTTGGCATTACGGCGCACGCCGCCGAGGTCCGCACCACCCAGTGTTCCAAACATCGTCACCCGGAGATCTCCTTTCAGGTGACCAACCCGGCAATTCCCGAAGAAGACCGCCGGTGGCTGGTGACATCGCTGGAACAGATGGTCGCGAGCGGCTCGCGCTTCAAGGCGGGACAGACCCTGCAGCTGGGCTGGATGCTCACGCTGTTCGAAAAGGGTCCGGACGGCACCTTGCGCCTGCAGGAGCCGGACATGCAGGCCATCCCGATCAAGTTCGTCGATTCGGTGGATGCAACGTTGCAGACGGTGCGCGGCCACCGGGACACCGTCGAAAGTTTCGAAGGAAAACTGCAGGCGCTCATTCCGACGCTGCGCCAGTCGATCATCGTGCCGCCGGATGTCGCGACCGTCCCAGGCTTCTCGCTGGTGCGCGATCCTGCCGAGGAAGAAACCGAGTCGGGCTGGATCATGATCGGCGGCGAAACCGAACCCACCGAGGCGCAACTCTCCCAATATCAGCTGATGTCGATGTATGAATTCGCGCTGCGCCGGCCCGAGCTGCTCCACCTGCTCGCGATGCCGCCCGGCACCGTCATCAAGCTGCCTGCGCAGGGCCCACGCAGCTATTTCCTGGATGACAAACTACTGACGGTGCGCGCCGGCTCTTTCATCGATCAGCTCGACGCGACCCTCTCGCGTCAACGCGCCGGGGCGCGATTGTGAGCTGAGAAACTCGTCGCAGCCACAGCGCGAAGACATGAAACGCAACGTGCAACCCTGGACTCTGCCGTGGCTGGCGGTGGTTCTGTACCCCGCGTTCCTGCTCGCATTCGACGGCGCCATCAATGGCTATCACCAGTCTGGCGGACTGGCGATGGCCGGCGGCGCACTGCTAGCCATGCTGCTCGCGGCGTCCGTCACGCCGCTGGCGCTAAGAGCGCTGCTCATCACTCGCAACGACGCTGGGCCAGCGTTGGTTCGCGGCATCCTGTATCTCACCGTCGGCGCGCCGTCGCTTTTTTCGCTCACCAATACGCTCTCGTGGCTGGTGAAGTTGAGCCAACCTGTCTTCATCTCGCTCTGGATCGGCGTGTGGCTCACGGTTGGCCTGTTGTTGTATCTGTGCCGTCAACGCATTGACGATGGTGAGCAGAAGCCGCCCGTTGGATGGCTACGAGTCGTTCATGGCGTGTCTGCGTTAGTGCTGCTCACCGGATTTCTGCTGGCGCACCTGGGCAATAACAGCCTGGCGGCGTGGAGTGTGGAGCTGCATAAAGCCGTGCAGACGACACTGCGCACCTGGTATCGATCGGAACTGATCGAACCGGTGCTGCTCACGCTGATGCTCATCATGATCGCCACGGGCGTCCCGATGGTGGCGCGATACTCACGTCAGCGTCTGGACGCGTTTCGTGTCGTGCAAATCGCGACCGGCGCCTACGTCGGCATATTCATATGCTCGCACGTCGTCGCCGTGCTGAATGGACGACGCTTGGGTATCGAAACCGATTGGTTCTTCGCTTCAGGGCCCAATACGTTGCTCGACGGCTCGAGCTTGCTGGGCCGCCTGATTCCCCACTACGTGTTCGGAACGCTATGCCTGATCGTGCACCTCGGCTGCGGCCTCAGAATCGTGCTGTTGAAGCACGGTGTGCCGCAGGCGCTGAGCAACCGGGCGCTTTATGCAGTCGCGAGCGTCGGCATGGTCGTCACGATCATGATTACGTCCGCTCTGCTCGGCTTCCACATCGAAGCGCCCGGCTGACATCAAGCTACGGAATCGGGCACGAGCCCGCGCAGGCACTGGTATTCATCTGGCTCGGCGGCAGCAAGGTGACATCACCCTGGCTCACCTGGCAGTTCGGCGTGTTGAATTCCACGCCCAGCGCCGAGGTGCTGCCCTGCCCCTTCACCACGCCTTTGTAGACCTGGCAGATCTTGGTCTTGCTGTTGCCGCTGTTGTTCAACGACAGATTGCGGATCGTCGCCACGTCGCCGAAGTTGGTGTTGATGCCCACGATGGTCGAGACATCGCGCGTAATCACGTTGTTGACGAAAATCCGGCGCGGCCCGCCATTGCCGGTACAGTCGCCGCACGAGCGCACCAACTTGCCGGCGCTCCGGACGTAGAAATTGCTGATCCGCATCTCGCCACGGCCGTTGAACTGGAATGTTTTATCCGAACCGTTGTAGGCCGCGCCGCAAGTGATATTCATCACCGTGCCGGCTGGGCCGAGCGCCGTCGCCGCATCCTCGCCGATGTCTTCCCACCAGACGCGTTCGAGCGTGCAATTGCCGCGACAATGAATACCGTCCGCCGCCAGCGAGCCGATAATGACGTTTCTAACGATGCCGCCTTCCTGGACGTCGAACAACGGTGGCTGACCTTCGCTCTGACCGCCGCCCGACAAGTTATAACGTCGGTTGCCGCCATCGAACACTTCACCTGCTGCCACAACTCGCGTGGCCGTGAGCTGTACGGTCTCGGTGGCTGTCGGCATCGCGCATCCCGGATAGAAACCCAGGTCCGGAGTCGGCGAGCCGCCGCCGGGAGGTGGATCCGTCGGCACCGTGCCCGAGGGCGCGGAGCATTCATTCACTCCGCCGCCGATCCGGCCACCGAACGTTGCTTCCGAGCATGTGAAGCTGCCGTTCAATACTTTGTACAAGAATTGATCCGACCGCCCGAACGCGACGTTGGTCGACGCCGGTACCGAGCACGTCCTGCCCTCGCTACAGATGGTCGTGTAGCCGCCAGGCCTATTAGCGGCGAGGACTGCGCCCGCCGCTGCTATTGCACCCAACGCAAATAGAACATATCGAGCCTTCATGGCGATTCCCCCTAGAGAATGGATCCGTTTTTGCGAAACGCTGGAATATGCGGTGCCGGCAGGCTGAAAAAGTGCTTTTCGCCCGCTAGACACCGGTGTCATTACGACCAGGGAGCGCGGCTATATCCAGCTAAAATTTCCGGGCTGCATTCTGCGCGACAGACTTCACAATACTTTTCGCCGGCGACTCACGCAGCCGTGCGGATTTGTTGGATGCTGCTCGATATCAAAACGAGCATTGGGGGATCGATGAAACGTCCGATGGCGAGCTTGCTGGTTGCGTTGTCACTCACGGGGTGCGCGGCGACGCCTACCTCTGGCGCGAAGACCGCGACACCTCTACCCAAAGTGACGATCTATCACCTCGAAGGTCGAAGATCGGAGCGCATCGTGTGGTTGATGGAAGAACTGCGCCTTCCTTATGAGCTCGAATTCAAACGCGGCGATCTCGGTGGCTCGATGGCTGCGATCCGCGCGATCAATCCCACGGTGCCGATGGCGCCGACCGTGAAATATGGCGATCAGATCCTGGTCGAGTCAGGCGCCATCATCGAAACGATTCTCGAGCGTCATGCGCCGGGCACTCTGCGTCCCGCGCTCGACAGTGCAGACTATCCTCACTACCTGATGTGGATGCACTATGCGGAGGGCTCGCTCGCGTCGCGTTTGTTCTCCGACTATCGTGCGTGGCGCGCGCAGCCGCCGAAGCAACGCTCACCGCTGGTGGACTCGGAAGCAGTGGTGCAGTTCGCCGATGAGTTTCTCGCCAAGCACCCGTGGTTCGGCGGCAGTGAATTCTCCGCCGCCGACATCATGATGAAATTCCCACTCGACGTGGCCACCGGATTGAATCTCGTCGACACCGCGCAGTTTCCAAACGTCGCCGCGTGGAAGAAAAAAATCGAAGCGCGTCCCGCCTATCAGCAAATGCTCGCGAAAGCTCGCCCCGACGGCATGATCGGCTCGCTGCCGGCGTTGCCTCAGCATGCTCCGCCCGGCCCTCGCGGCACGCTCACACCGCCGAAGTAATCGCCCGCGCCGTCCCTGCCACGAACCAGTGGCAGGGACTCGTTCAGTTTCCGCTTCCCGATCCCCTGCGAATCGGTCGCTCCGCCGCGGCCGAACTAACGCGTGCCGATCCAAGGAAACTGAAGAGATTATGTTCAGATCCGTGCTCCGGGAAGCACGCATGTGGGGCTCGTACTGGCGACGCAAAGTGGCCAGGGACTGGCTCCTGCGGGACAAGGGTGACCTGGCATTCATGGCGATGGGCGCGCTGCCCGTCGTGGTGCTGGGTTCTCTCATCTATTTCGCGTTCTCGACGCGCGACCAGTTCGATGGCTCACGCATCGACGCCTCGCTGAAACGCGAGCAGGACCTGCGCTGCCTGGCCGAGAACATTTATCACGAAGCGCGCGGCGAATCGCTCGAAGGCCAGTACGCGATCGCCGAGGTCACCATGAATCGGCTCGCCTCGCCGTTCTTCCCCAAATCCATTTGCGAAGTCGTCCACGACACTCGCTGGGACCGCGTGCGCCGGCGCCTCGTCGCGCATTTCTCATGGACTGCGTTCGAGCTGAGAGGCGAGCCCAAAGGCCCCGCCTGGGATCGTGCGATGGAAGTCGCGACCACCGTGTACGACGGCCACAACATGTCCGTCGTACCCGGCGCCCTGTTCTATCACGCCACCTACGTGAACCCGTACTGGGCCAAGTCCAAGCGTGTCGTCGCCAAGATTGGCAATCACATCTTCTATCGCTAACGATGGCCCGCGACGCGGGCTGCTCAGAATTTGTAGCCCGCCATCAACATGAGCATCGACCAGCGCTGCTCACGCACCGGCGGAGGATTCTCCAGCGCCTGTAGCGACGCCGTGCCGTTGATCCAATGGTGTTCGGCCCACACACCCCAGTGTTCGTCGGGACGCCAATTGACGCCGATGGTGAAATCATGGCTGACACGCGCTCTGCGGTCGACGCCCGGATTCGCTGCCGCGAACTTGCGTCCGCTGCGATCGTGACGATCGTTATAGAAACTATCCATCCGCGCCATTACATTCCATCGTGGATCGGGACGATACTCCATCTGCAGGTAACCCGTGTCCGCCTCGACGCGTTGACGCGCCAGCGGAGCGCCTCCCATCAATACCACGTCACGGTTGACGACCAGCACGTACTCGGCGGTCACAGTGAAACGCTCGGCGTTGTAACGGGCGGAGAAAACATCCAGGTCGACATCGAACCGTCCGCTCAAGCCGATGGCGGTGCTCATCTTGAACTGTCCGGACAGACGACTGTAAGCAAACTGCCAACGGCCGCCGTCGATCGAGTCCATGAGCTGCAGATTCCACGAATCCGCCAGCCGCAGATCGAAAGGAATATCGAGCGTGGCGATCAGACGCTCGTCGGACTTGCGCACGTCATGTTCGGCATTGAAAGTTCCGGTGAGCGACAACTCATGCGAGCCGGCGAACGTGCTGCCGTAAACCTGCGCGCCGGGTGCGGTGAAGATCAGGCTGCGTTGATTCAGATTGTCGCTGTAGACGGTCGGCAGCAGGATGCTCGGCCGCGAAAACACCACGTCACGAGTGTCGTTGTAGAACCCGAAAGGGTTTTTGATTTTTCCGGCTCGCACACCGGCCTGAGTCGTTGCGTCCGACAGCACGCGATAATCGACCAACGCGTAATCCAGCCGTGCCGTACCATCATCGCTGATACCGGCATCGCGAACCGCTCCTTGTACCGCGAGCAAAAGCTGCGGACCGACTTGCACGGCGGCGTTGATGCCCGCCTCGTAATAATCGAAGCTGCCATCGGTGCTGTCGCCGAAGAAATTATTGTCCTGGCTCAGTACGAAACCCTGCGCCGCATAGCCGTGCATTTGATAGTCGACCGCGTGCGCCGACGCGCTGGCGAGAATCGCGGCGAGCGCGACTGAAACGCGGACGCTCATAGCTTGCCAATCGGATGCAGCAGCCTTGCATCCGACTCTGACAACTCACGTTTGCGCACGTAGCCGATCGCCCCGGGCGTGGATCGCACGCGGTCGATCATTTCGCGTTCGGATTGCACCACCGTTGGCGCCAGCCCCGTGCCTGTGAAAACCATGCGATCCCAAGCTCGCCGCAACACATAGGAATACATGCCGAGTCGCTCGCGATAGAACTGATCGCTGAGCGGGTCGTCATCGGGCAGCACGAACACGCGAATCGGCGATCCGTCCGGCCACTGCTTGACGCGCATGGTGAAAACAGCGCGCAGCATGCTTCGATCGAGAGCGGCGTTGGTAAGCGTGGGGCTGACGATCACATCGACGGATTGATGTTCCTGCTGACTGGCAGCTGCGGTCAGCGACAACACCAGCGCTCCCAGCAGGACAAAAGCGTGCACCATTACGACCGTCACACCGGAAGCGTGAAGCGGAACTCCGCTCCGTGATTTTTCTGAGCCTCGGCCCGGATCGTGCCGCCATGACGCTCGATCAACCGCCTCGCCATCGCCAGGCCCATGCCGAGACCTTCGAACTCTTCCTCCGAGTGCATGCGTTGGAAAAAGCCGAACAACCGGCCCGCGTACTTCGGATCGAAACCCGCGCCATTGTCCTTGATGGAATAGATGAGCTGATCGCCTTCCCGCCAGCCGTTCACTTCGATGCGCGCGTGCTCGACTTTGCGTGTGAACTTCAAGGCATTCGACAGCAGGCTGTTCAGGATCAGACGTAGCAGATCGAAATCTGCGTCGGCCGCGGGCAGGTCGCCAATGATGAATTCAACTTCCCGATCGGGCTCGGCAACGCGCACCTCATCAAAGGTCTTGCGAGCCAAGGCCGTGACATCGACCGTCTGACGGCTCAATGAATGACGACTCAGCGACTCGATACGCGAAACGAGATCGGCACGCATCGCCAACTTGCTTGCGCCACTGACGACGTGATTCAGCAGGCTCGCTGCTCGCGGCGGCAACTGTTCGGCATTGTCGTCGAGCACGATCTTCGCCATCTGCTCGATCGTGCGCATGGGCGATCGAAAGTCGTGCGCGATCATGCGCCCATACTGTTCCAGATCGGCTTTGGTTCTGGCCAGCTCGTCGCGCAAGCTGGTTGCCGTCGGTTCGAGCAATGTGACGATGGCTCCGCCAATGGCGCCGAGCTCATCGCGGACCGGAACGAACGAAAACGTGGCCGATGCCTGTTGATCGTCGAGTCGCGCTGCCACGCCGCGATACACGCGCTCCAAGCAGCCATTCATCGCCGGCCATGCTGGCAGCCACCGCTGAGCGAAATACTC
>JBEVKA010000469.1:0-6761 GCA_040509855.1 Steroidobacter sp. | reverse complement strand
CAGGGTTACTTCGTCTGGAGCCTGCTGGACAACTTCGAGTGGGCCGAGGGGTATCGGAAACGCTTCGGCATCGTGCACGTTGACTACGAAACCCAGCGTCGTACCTTGAAGCGCAGCGCGGAGTGGTATCGATCGCTGATGCGCGCGACCGCGTAACTAGTGCACTTCGACGGGCAGGATCAGCTGAGTCACTTCCGAGTGTGCCGACTGTGACTTGCGGGCGCGATTCGCTTTAGGGCGGCGTGCGGAATGAAGCGCATCGAGCGCCAGCCGCGCCGCTTCGATTGCGGCCTCTGCTGAGGCGTAGCCGAGCATGCGAGTGAACAAATCCGCCGTCGGCGTACGCCGATAGCAGTGTAACTCGTAGCTGAAACCTTCCTGGTCGTGAAAAATCCGGGCGTACCCGTGCTCAGTGTGGAGCAAATCGACCAGCGTGCGCATGGCCCTCGCCAGTAAGTTGAAACGCGACTCGAGCCGAGCTTCGACAGCTTGCATGGTCACGTAGTATAGGTAGGGTGTTCTGGAGGTCCGTGCAGGCCATAGCGGTCTGCGCATTTTCCGGGAACGCCTTATTAAAAATTCTGCGTGAGGCGCGCCGCCCAATGAAATACGGATATCCGACAGTCCCACGACGAGTGGTTGCGATCACATGGATCATCGCGGCCGCCGCATGTACTAGTCAGAAACCGCAATCGGCCGAACCGGAGGGTGGCGTGACGTTCGAGCTGGCGGGCACGCGCTGGGCGTTGATGCGTCTGGGCGATCGCGACGTGAAGATCAGCGACGGCGGTCGCGAGGCGTACATACATCTGAACTCGGCGGACAGCTCCGTCGTCGGCTACGCAGGCTGTAATCGCATCTCCAGTACGCATCGAACCAGCGGCTCGCAGCTGAGCTTCGGCGAAGTGATCGCGACGCGCATGTTCTGCGACGACATGCCAACCGAAACAGCGCTGCTCGAAGTGATGAAGTCCACCACGAGCTGGCGCATTACAGGGTCGCGGCTGGAGTTACTGGATGCTCGACAGCGATCCCTGGCTGCCTTCGAGGCGCGCAATCTCTAGTGGCTCGACGCCGGCCGCGCGGCGCAGTATGTTGGCATCATGAGAGCCAGCGCCACGACTGCCAGCGCCATGAGAGCCAAGGAAATTATCGACGACCTGCAGCTCGAGCCCCATCCCGAAGGCGGGTGGTATCGAGAGGTCTATCGCTCCGCGGATCGGGTGCAGCGAGGCGGACAGGCACGCAGCGCGACCACCGCGATTTATTATCTGCTGGAACGGCAGCAGCTCAGCCGCTGGCATGTCGTCGATGCCGATGAGATCTGGCATTTCTATGCCGGCGCGCCGCTGGAGTTGCTGGCCTACGATCCGGCCTCGCGGCAACTGAATCGCCAGGTGCTGAGCGTGCCGAGCGAGAGTGCCACTCCTGTTGGCGTCATCCCCACTGGCGTCTGGCAAGCAGCGCGCAGCTTGGGCGACTATTCATTGGTCGGTTGCACGGTCAGCCCTGGATTCGAGTTCAGCGGCTTTCGCTTCACAGCCGACCTGCCGGAACATCGCGAGCACTTCGTGGGTGCGATGTCACAATACCAAGTATTGCTGTAGCCCCACGCATGACATCCCACCTTTCAGCGCTGCGCGCCAGCTGGCTTTGCCTTGCTCTGCTGTTCGTCGGGCCGATACAGGCAGCTGAACAGTGGGTGGTGCGAGCCGGCAGGTTGATCGACGTCGAGCGCGGTCGCGTGCTCGCCGATCAGGCCATTCGCATCGAGGGTGAGCGAATCGTCGGCGTCGGCGACTTCAAAGCCAATGCTGGTGCGAGCGAACGAGTGGTGGATTGGTCCGCTTACACCGTGCTGCCCGGCCTGATGGACTTGCACACGCATCTGGTCGGCAACATTTCCTCCTCCGAGATCGCCGCTCCTTTATATAGCTCCGCTGCCGACGATGCCTTGCTCGGCGTCGCCAACGCTCGCAGCACGTTGCGGGCAGGCTTTACGACAGTTCGCGATGTGGGCTGCTATCGCGCGTTCACCGACGTCGCTCTGCGTAACGCGATCGAAAGCGGCATCGTAGAGGGACCACGCATGTTCGTGGCCGGCGCGTACATCACTGTGTCCGGCGGTGGCGGTGAAGTCACGGGTTTCGCTTCAGACGTTGTAATACCCGCGGAGATGCGTCGAGGCGTGGCGAACTCTGAAGCCGAAGTGCGCCAACGAGTGCGCGAGCTCATCAGTGGCGGCGCGACCTTCATCAAGATCATCGCAACCGGCGCAGTGCTAGCGGCGGGGACGACGCCAGGCGCATCGGAATATTCCGAAGCCGAAATTCATGCAGCGGTGGAGGAGGCGGCTCAGTACGGAATCTTCGTCACCGCGCACGCTCATGGCGCCGAAGGCATCAAGCGAGCGGTGCGGGCCGGCGTGCGCTCGATCGAGCATGCGTCATATCTCGACGACGAAGGCATCGCGCTGATGAAAAAGCATGGCACGTGGCTGGTCGCCGATATTTATAACGGCGACTACATCACCGAGGTCGGCACGCGGGATCACTGGAGCGAGGAGATCCTGCGCAAGAATGACGAGACCACACAGCGTCAGCGCGAAGGCTTCGCTAAAGCGGTCAAGGCGGGCGTGCACATCGCTTATGGCACGGACAGCGGCGTCTATCCCCATGGCGACAACGCGCGGCAGTTCTCATACATGGTTCGTTACGGGCTGACGCCGATGGAAGCGATTCGCTCCTCCACCATCCATGCCGCGCAACTGCTCGGCAAGGAACGCGAGATCGGCTCGATCGCAAATGGAAAGTTCGCCGATCTGATCGCCGTTGAAGGTGATCCATCCGTGGACGTGGACAGGCTGCGGCGGATTCGCGGCGTAATCAAAGCTGGCCGGCAGGTTCGACTGGACTGAACCTGACACCATGAGCGCATCCAGCCCACCGAGCCCGCGCCGCCAATTCGGCTTCTGGATGTGTCTCGCACTGGTCATCGGCAACATCGTCGGTTCCGGCGTTTATTTGTTGCCCGCGTCGCTGGCTCCTTATGGTCTCAACAGCGTGCTCGGTTGGATCATCACCGCCAGCGGCGCGATCATGCTCGCCGTCGTGTTTGCGCGGCTGTCCAAGATGTTTCCTCAAGCCGGCGGTCCGTATGTTTACGCGCGCATCGCATTCGGCGAGGGACCGGGATTTCTGACGGCATGGGGTTATTGGATGGGCGCGTGGGTCGGCAACGCGGCAATCGCGATTGCAACCGTGGCGTATCTGGCCGAGCTGATTCCCTGGATCAAGCATACGACTGGCGCGCCGGCGCTCGCATCGTGCGTCATCATTTGGTTCCTTACCTATCTCAACTGGCGTGGTGCTCGCGAGATGGGGGTGATGCAAATCATCACCACGGTGCTGAAGCTGCTGCCGTTGATCGCGATCATCGCGCTCGGCATCTGGCTGCTGTGGCTAGGCGATGCCACGGTAATCAAGGTCGAGTCGCAGCCATTCACGCTCGGCGCGGTCCATGCGTCGGCGACACTGACGTTGTGGGCGCTGCTTGGCCTGGAAAGCGCGACGGTGCCAGCTGGCAATGTGCAGAATCCCGAGCGCAATATTCCGCTTGCGACACTGTCGGGAACACTGGTCGCCGCGATTATTTATGTGCTCACCTGTTCCATCGCCGTCTTGCTGATTCCGAGCACTACGCTTGCTACATCGAGCGCGCCGTTCGCCGATGTGGTGCGGCACTTCTGGGGTAACGAGATCGCGAGCACGCTGGCGTTGTTCGCATTCATCAGCGGCTTTGGCGCGCTCAACGGCTGGATCCTGGTTCAAGGCGAGATCCCGCGGGTGCTGGCGAAGGATGGCGTGTTCCCTGCCTTGTTCGCACGGGAATCGAGACACGGCACGCCCGGCACGTCGCTGATAATCACCAGCATGCTGCTGACGACGCTGGTGCTGATGAACTACAGCCGCTCCATGGTGCAGGTGTTTACGTTCATCATCCTGATCTCGACGTCGACGTATCTGGTGATGTATCTGACCTGCGCGGCAGCGGCGTTCAAACTGTGCTGGACCGGCGCCTTGGGCGCGGCAGGCCGCCGGCTGTCGCCGTTCCTGCTGATCGCGATGCTGGCGACGATCTATTCCGCATGGACGCTGGTGGGCGCCGGCACGGAGGCATTCTGGTGGAGCATGGCGCTGTTCGCGGCCGGCGTGCCGGTTTATTGGGTGATGAAACGGCCGTTCAGGCGTCCCGCGTGGCTCGGTCAGTAGCCCGGCCGTTCGCCACTCGTCCCTCGAGCAAGTTTCGCGACCCGCTCGATGCGGCGGTGCGTAGTTTCGGCGAATGCAACCGGTTACACTCAGATTACGCAGACACATGAAACGCCGCGACAGGCGGCGCGAGAGGGGGTTGGATGAACGAGAATTCCTACGACGCCATCGTCGTCGGCACCGGCATCAGCGGCGGCTGGGCAGCCAAGGAGCTGACCGAAAAGGGATTGAAGACGCTGGTGTTGGACCGCGGGCGTAATGTCCGTCACGGCGAATATCCCACCGCCACCAAGGATTTATGGGAGCTGCCGTATGGCGGCCGAGCCACCGCCGAGGACCTCAAGCGACAAGCCGTCGCGGCCCGCAGCGGCTACGCCGTCGCGCAGGCCTCCAAGCACTGGTTCGTCGACGACACCGAGCATCCCTACACCGAGATCAATCGCTTCGACTGGATCCGCGGCTATCACGTCGGCGGCCGCTCCATCATGTGGGGCCGGCAGAGCTATCGCTGGAGCCCAATGGATTTCGAGGCCAATGCCAAGGACGGAATCGCCGTCGACTGGCCGATCCGTTATGACGATCTGGCGCCGTGGTACGACCACGTCGAAAGCTACATCGGCGTGAGCGGCCAGGCCGAGAACACGCCGCAGCTGCCCGACGGTAAGTTCCTGCCGCCGATGGAGTTGAACTGCGTCGAGAAACATTTCAAGCAGGTCATGGCCGACAAGTTCGGTCGCCTGCTCACGATCGGACGCGTGGCGCACCTGACCGCGCCGCTGGGTCACAGCGAGAGCCCACAGCGTGGCACTTGCCAGTATCGAAACATGTGTATTCGCGGCTGTCCGTACGGCGCTTACTTCAGCAGCAATTCCAGCACGCTGCCGGCGGCGGAGAAGACCGGCAACATGACGCTGAAGCCGAACGCGATCGTCTATGAAGTCATCTACGACGAGAAACAGGGACGCGCCACCGGCGTTCGAGTGCAGGATGCGGAGACCGGCGCGCAGACCGAGTACTTCGCCAAAGTGATTTTCCTGTGCGCGTCGACCTTCGGCTCGGCCTTCATCATGATGAACTCGATCTCCAGCCGCTTCCCCAACGGCTTCGGCAACGACAGCGGCGAGCTCGGCTGCAACATCATGGATCACCATCTGGACATCGGCGCCTCGGCGACCGTCGATGGCTATGAAGACATGTATTACACCGGCCGCCGTCCCAACGGCATCTATATTCCGCGCTATCGGAATATCGGTAAGGACAAGCGCAGCTACATCCGCGGCTACGGTTACCAGGGCGGCGCCGGCCGCGGCAGCTGGACCAACTTGATGCTCAAGGAGTCGCTGGGCGAGGACCTGAAAAAGCAGGCCGCGACGCCAGGCCCCTGGTACATGGGCTTGGGTGGGTTCGGCGAAATCCTGCCGTATCACGAAAATCGCGTGACCATCGACCGCACTCGCAAGGACAAGCACGGCATGCCAGTGCTCGCGTTCGACGCGACCTTGAAACAAAACGAGCTGGCGATGCGCGAAGACATCATGAACGATGCCGCCGAAATGCTCGAAGCGGCCGGCTATCGCAACGTGCGCACTCACAATCGCGAGACGGGCATCGGCCTGGGCATTCACGAGATGGGCACGGCGCGCATGGGTCGCGATCCGAAGACGTCGGTGCTCAATGCCTGGAACCAGGTGCACGCCTGCAAGAACGTGTACGTCACCGATGGCTCATGCATGACCTCGGCCGCGTGCCAGAACCCCTCTTTGACGTACATGGCGCTGACGGCGCGAGCCGCCAACCATGCGATCGAAGAGCTCAAGCGCATGAACGTCTGAGGGCGACGCCATGACTACCGAAATCAATCGTCGCGAGCTGTTGCAACGGGTCGCCTATCTCATGGGCGGCGTGGTGTCCGCGCCCGCGGTGCTCGGCGTGCTCAATGGCTGCACGGCCAAGCAGGATCCGAGCTGGCAGCCGGTGTTCCTGAGCAAAGAGCAGGCTGCTCTGGTCGGTGAAGTCGCGGACCTCATCATTCCGCGAACCGATACGCCGGGCGCCAAGGACGCTGGCGTGCCGCAGTTCATCGATGTGATGCTCAAGAACGTCTACGAAGACGACGATCGTAAATATTATATCGAGGGTCTGCAGGCGTTCGAGGAAGATGCTCGCAAGGCCCACGGCAAGGCGTTCGTCGAATTGCCGAAGCAGACGCAGGTCGAGCTGCTGCGCAAGTTTCACGACCCGGCGGTTGCGGAGGAGCTGTCCTTCGAAACGCGGCCGACTTCGTATCGGCGACCTTTCGTTCTCATGACCAAGGAGCTGACGCTGCTCGGCTTCTTCACGTCCAAGCCCGGCGCCACCCAGGTCCTGCAATACGAAGCCGTGCCCGGCAGATTCCAGGCCTGCATTCCGCTGGCGCAGGCCGGCAACGGCAAATCCTGGGCGCTCGAAGCAGGCCGCAGGTTCTGATTAAAACTCGGGATCGGGCATCCT
>JBEVKA010000468.1:0-5861 GCA_040509855.1 Steroidobacter sp. | reverse complement strand
CGCGATGTATGTTGCTATTGAAGTTCAGTATATAGACGTACTGGCTTGCACCTGATTGGTGCTACGTTCCGGCCTTCCACACGGAGGTCGGATCATGGGTAGTGCTCAGATTGCTCATTGGAATGGCCGCTATTGGCTCACCCTGGCGTCCGCGCTGGGATTGTCGATGACACCGTGGGTTGCTCAAACGGCCGAGCCCAGCGACGACATCGTCGCCGAGATCATCGTCACAGCCCAGAAGCGCGCCACTGCCTTGCAGGACGTGCCGTTTTCGGTGGCCGCGGCGGGCGAGGAACAGATTCGCAATTCGGGCTCGACCAGCATCGTCGATCTCGCTCGCAACTTCGCGGGTCTCACCATCACGGATCTCGGGCCCGGCCAAAGTCAGGTTGCCATTCGTGGCATCAGCGCCGGTCAGGTGGTGCGCGATCAGCCGGGCGTGAAGGAATCGGTCGGCGTGTATCTGGACGAGTCGGCGATTTCGGTGGCGCTGTTCACGCCGGATCTGGATCTGTTCGACCTGGAGCGTTTCGAAGTGCTGCGCGGTCCGCAGGGAACGTTGTTCGGTGCAGGCTCGTCGGCGGGCACGGTTAGATACATCACACACCAGCCGAAACTCGGAGGATTCGAAGGCGCCGCGGAGGTCAGCGGTTACACCGGCACCGATACCGATGTGGGTGGTGGCGTCAAAGGCATGATTAACGTGCCGATGGGCCAGGCGGCCGCGATGCGCCTGGTCGGTTACTACAACGAACAGGCCGGCTTCATCGACTCGTACTATCCCGGGCGCGGCGTATGGGAGGACGTCAACAGCGGCGAGAAGAGCGGCGCGAGAGTAGCGGTGCTGATCCAGCCGAACGAAAACATTTCCATCACGCCGCGCATCGTTTATCAGAAGCTCCAGACGGACGGCTATCCGCGCATCGATGTTTATAACATGCTCGGCAATCCGTTCACGACTTCGCAGCCGCAGGTGAATCCCGGCGAGCGCGGGCAGGTCACGCAGCTCCGCGAAGGCATCGACGATGAATTCACGCTCGCCGACCTGAAGCTGGAATTCGGTCTCGGCGGCCTGACGCTGACATCGATCAGTTCGTACACCGATCGCGATCTGACGGTGCTGCGTGATGCGACCCAGCTGAGCGGGAGTGTGACACTGTCGTTCAGCGCCTTTAGAAACATTCCCGTTACGCCAGCTGAAGTGCGGCTGGATTCGCCGCTTTATGATACGACTTCATTGAAGGCCTTCAGTCAGGAGGTGCGCTTGGCTTCCGATGGCGGCGGCGCGTTCGAGTGGCTGGTGGGCGCGTTCTATCAGGAGATCGATCGCGACTATGGCCAGAACCTGCCGACCCCGGGCTATGACGCGGTGATGAGGCGGCTGAATTTTCCGATCAGCACGGCGGTGAATGCGCCGCCCGATACGCCGTATTTCTCCAGAGTGCCGTATGACTTCCAGCAGTTCGCGCTGTTCGGCGAGGGCACGTTTCACTTCAACGATCAGTGGGCGCTGACCGGCGGCCTGCGCTATTACGATTTCGAGGAAGACCGGCTGCTGACATTCGCCGGTGTGTTCGCCGACTTCGGCTATCTCAATCAGCCTGGCT
This sequence comes from Steroidobacter sp., assembly GCA_040509855.1. GTDB lineage: Bacteria > Pseudomonadota > Gammaproteobacteria > Steroidobacterales > Steroidobacteraceae > Steroidobacter. Next base: position 4,254 of record JBEVKA010000468.1, on the reverse strand, counting down.
CCACCAGCTCGGACGGTTTCTCGCCGCGCGTGATCCTGTCATTCGAGCCGAATGACGATGTGCTGTTGACGGCGCAGGTGGCGCGGGGCTTCCGGCTCGGCGGCATCAACGATCCGCTCAACGTCTCTCTATGTGTGGGCGCGGACCTGACGACCTTCGACGGTCAGCCGACGTTCGAGGACGAGAAGGTGTTGAACTACGAGCTCGGCGCCAAGACCGTGCTCGCCGACGCGAAGATCACGCTGAATGCATCGGTGTTCTATTCGGACATCGACAATCTGCAAGTGATCGCCGACGCGGGTTCATGCTCGTCACGCATCGTGCTGAACGCACAGGCCGAGGCATTGGGCACGGAGGTCGAGCTGTTCGCACGGCCCAACGAGCACTGGGACTTTGGCCTGTCGGCGACGTATGTGCAGGCGGAGATCACCGAGTCGCGCCTGGATGCGACCGGCGCGCCCATCGCCGGCATTCGCGACGGCAATCGTCTGCCCACGTCACCTGAGTTCCAGGCGGCGGCGAGCGCCACCTACACCTGGCCATTCTCCAGCGCGCTGGACGGTTTCGCGAATTTCACGTTCCAACACGTGGGCTCGTCCTACACACAACTCGCGGACCAGGAGCCGCCGTTCGGATGCGTCGGCTGTGCCGGCGCGCCCGGTTTTTTCCAGTTCGGTGCGCCGACCATCACCCAGTTCACATTCGATCCCGAATTGCCCAGCTATGAAATCGGCAACCTGCGCTTCGGCGTGAAGACCGGCAGTTGGGAGGCGGCGGCGTTCGTGAACAATGTGTGGGACGAGCGCGCGTTCCTGTCGCTGGATCGCGAACGTGGCTCGCGGGCGCGCGTCGGTTATCTCACCAACATGCCGAGAACGTATGGCGTGGCGCTGAGAATGGATTTCTAGCGGTCAAGAAGTAAAAAGTTCTGATCCGAAAGGCGCCGGCCCCGTTCGTGAGCGGCCGGCATTGCCCTGGCCGTGCGTCAAGCGGTTATCATCGCCGCTGGCTTCCAGCACGGTCTCATTCCAATGCCCTCTTATTCGCGCCTCATCGTGGTGCTGACTGCGTCGTGGCTTTCGCTCGCGGGCTGCGATCGCTCGCCCAAATCCAACACGCGCGCCACCGAACCGCCCGCGCCGGTCGTCAATGTCGAATGGTCGAAGTATGTCGACGATTTCGTCGAGAGCTACTTCCGCGCCAATCCGGCGTTCGCGGTCTGGCAGGGCCGGCATGAGTTCGATGGCCAGATCGGCGACTTGAGCGCCGATGGCATCAAGAAAGAGATCGCCCGGCTGGAACAAATGCGCACGCGGGCGCTGACGTTTGCGGACGGCAGCCTCATGCCCGAGGAGCGCTTCCAGCGCGACTACGTGGTGAGTCGCATCGACAACGACCTGTTCGTGCTGCGCGAGGCTCGCCAGCCGTTCACCAATGTCTCGTGGTATTTCGGCGGCCTGGATCCCAGCCCGTACATCACCGTTCCTTACGCTCCGCCCGAGCAGCGCCTGCGCGCTTTCATTTCATATGCGAAGCAGGTGCCGGCCGCGTTGGAGCACGCGAAGACCAATCTGCAGTTGCCGATGCCGCGCACCTTCATCGACTTCGGCGTGTCGAGCTCGAGCGGTCTGGCGGAGTTCTATCGCAACGAGGTGCCCCAGGCATTCGCCAGCGTGCAGGACGAAGCGCTGAAAAAAGAAATGACGGCGGCGATCGAGCCGGCCGCGCAGGCGATGGATGCATTCACCAAATGGCTGGAGTCGCAGCGCCCGAACGCGAACGAAGCGTACGCGCTCGGTGCCGAGCGTTTCGCGGCCATGTTGCGAATGACGGAAAACGTCGACACGCCGCTGGATCGCATCGAAGCCATCGGTCGCGCAGATCTGGAGCGCAACCTGTCGGCGCTCAAGGAAGCGTGCAAGGGCTACGCGCCTGGCGCCAAGATCGAAGAGTGTGTGGCGAGAGTCGGCGCCGACAAGCCCGAGGGTGGCGCGGTCGCGGGTGCGCGTGCGCAGTTGGAAACGCTCAAGAAGTACATCCTCGACAACGACGTCGTTTCGATTCCCGGCACCGAGGAGGCGAAGGTCGAGGAGGCGCCCGCGTATCGCCGGCAGAACTTTGCATACATCAACATTCCCGGGCCGTTCGAGCAGGAGCTGCCGTCGGTGTATTACATCGCGCCGCCGGATCCGAAATGGTCCAAGGCCGAACAGGATGCGTATGTGCCCGGCAAGGCCGACCTGCTGTTCACGTCCATCCATGAAGTGTGGCCGGGACATTTCCTGCAGTTCCTGCATTCGAACCGCTCGTCGTGGCGTTTCGGTCAGTTGTTCGTCGGCTATGCGTTCGCCGAAGGTTGGGCGCATTACTCCGAGGAGCTGATGATCGAACGCGGCATCGCGGCCGATACGCCGGAGCTGCACGTCGGCCAGTTGTTGAATGCGTTGCTGAGAAACGTTCGCTACATGTGCGCCATCGGCTTGCACACGCAGGGGATGACGGTCGCGCAGTGTGAGCAGCTGTTCAAGGAGAGTGCGTATCAGGATCCGGGCAACGCTCGTCAGCAAGCCGCGCGCGGCACTTACGATCCGGGCTATCTCAACTACACACTGGGCAAGCTGATGATTCGCAAGCTGCGCGACGATTGGAGCGGCACGCGTGGCGGACGCGAAGCTTGGAAGCAATTCAACGACGAGTTCCTGTCGTACGGCGGACCACCGATTCCGCTGGTGCGCTCGCAGATGCTGCCGGGACCGGCGGGTGAGCTATTTTGAAATCGACACCGCTCGCAAATCGCGGGACAGCTTGATCGCGTCTTCGATGCCGCTGTAATAGTTCTCCACGCGATCGGTCTCGCGATAGCCGAGCGAGGCGTAGAAGTTGCGCGCGTCTCGTTTGATGGCGCGCACTTCGAGGCGCACTAGAAACAATCCCGCGACGGTCGCCGTTTCCTCGACCCATTGCACGAGGCGGCGGCCAATGCCCTGTCGGCGATATTCCTTGGCGACGCCGAGCAGCGCGATGTGCACGGACTCGTCGCCGTACTGCGCGAGGATGAAACCGGCGAGACGATTGCCCTGTTGCGCGATGACCGCGGCGCATTCGCGTTGGCGCATGAGGCCGGCGACCCGGCGGGGCGTCCAGCTCCACGGCAGGTCGATCTCGATCAAGTCGCGCGACAGGTGGGCAATCGCGGGCGCATCGCCCATGCGTGCCGGACCGACGGTGATAGTGCTCATTACGGGCCGATATTAACCAAAACCGCGCGCGGCGGCAGTGTCGCGATCCGCTAAGGCCCGGCCAGCGCCAGGTGCGCGAAACGCACTTCCAGCAAGTCGGCCATCACGGCCTCCGTGGTGGGCCACGGGCCGTCGCGGCCATGGATGACCTTGTGACGACCGTCGCGATGATGGATGAGAAGTCTGTTCCATTCAGGTTGTACCTGCGCCAACGGATCGCGCGTATCGAGCGCTTCCAGTTGCAGCTGACCGAAAATCCGGTGGCTGATTTTCCATGCGCGCGCTACCAATCGGAGTGTGTAGTTCTCGCTTAGCGAATCGCGTGCCTTCTTCAACGATTCAGCATCGAGCGCTTCGACGCGCAGCGCGTCCGGATCGCAGCCAAAAGCGTGGCGGGCGAGAACGCACAGTTTGCGAGCAGCGCAGGTTCCTGACAATTCTTGATGAACGACGCTCGAGCCGAGCTCCGCGGTTGCATTCAGCAACAGTTCCTCGAACTCGAATCCCTTCGAGCAACGATCGAGAATGCGGCTGGCCTCGCCGCCGAATACGGCCGCGATGGATTGAATGTCGCTTTGATGAAGCTCGCGACGAAGCGCCTCCAGCATCGGCGTGCTGCCGCCGATCGCGCCGTTGTAACGTAAATATGTGTTGCGACGTGCAGCGAGTGCGGCCAGTTCGCGACCCGCGTCCGCGATCAATGCGAGATTGGTTGATACGACACTGGCGCCGCGTTCGAGGAAATGAGTCACTAGTGACTGCGCGGGTTCGAAATCCGTCAGCGCGTCGACGACCGCATCCGGATGCAGGCTCATCACGGTGTCGAGCGATTTGAGCAGCGGCGTCTCGCCGGGAATGACGGCGCTGTCGCGATTGAATGTGCCGATCACTTTGAAATGTTCCGGCATCGCCGAGACGCGTCGATGAATGCTCGCGCCGAGATCGTTGAGACCGAGGATCACCACTTGGGTGGGTGACAGCTCCTGCGCTTCGCCATAGCCCAGCGCCGAGAATC
>JBEVKA010000467.1:0-12773 GCA_040509855.1 Steroidobacter sp. | reverse complement strand
CGGAGCTGCCGTTGATCTTCTTGCCCGTCGTCAGATTGGTGATGGGGCCCTCGTAGTCGCTGTTGGCGGCGGTGAAGCGCACGCGCACTCGATCGCTGACCGGGCCGCTGACCGTGAAGCCGACACGCTCTTCGCCGTCGTCGGTAATCAATCCCATCGCTTGAGCATCGAACACATCGCTGGCTTTGCGAGTGGTGATGTTGAGCACGCCTGCGATGGCGCTCTTGCCGAACAGCGTGCTCTGCGGACCGCGCAACACTTCAACGCGCTCGACGTCGATCAAATCCTTGAACGCGGCGGCCTGGAAGCCGACCGGCACATCATCGATCACCACCGCGACGTCTGATTCCACGGCGATGCCGTTTGAGAACGTGCCGATGCCGCGCATGCTGATGCTGAAGTTGGCCGGCTGCGAGCCGTAAGCGATCACGAGTCCCGGCGAGAGATTCACCAGATCGCCCAGCTCGCGGACATTGCTCCGCTCCAGCACGTCGGCGGTCAGAGCCGTGACCGAGACCGGCACGTCCTGCAGGCTCTCCTCGCGTCGGTTCGCGGTAACGAGGACCTCTTCCAGTTGCGCTTTGTTCTCCGGTTGGACGGTCGATTGGGTTTGAGCTGTGGCAGTCGCCGCCATCAAGGCAGACGACGCCAGCAGCAGGGATTGCAGCTTCGACATGGGGACCCCCGTTTATATTGGTATGGCCAGTCCTGGCCAGAACCTAAAATTTGGCTAAGCCAAAATGCCGAAGATACGTAGAGCCTGTCAAGTAGGTTGAAAGAACTGGTAAAGCCAATGTAAGGTGCCGGCCCAAAGTCGGCCAGGTCAATGCGGCCAGGGCAATTGACGGTTTGTGAGGGGGCATATGCGAGGGCAAGGTTTGCGCGTGGCCGCGGTATTCGCGGCGCTCGTCAGCTCAATGAATGTCGCGACAGCGCGCACCGATGCGACGCCAATTCAGATCGGTTCGCAGGTTGCCGAATGGCAGCTGAGCCACATGAGCAACTTCGACTATGTTCCGGAGAGTGCTTTTCGCCGTGACACCGAAGCGCCGCGCGATTGGATCCAGGCGGCGTTCTTCGTCGGGTTGTCACATTTCGCGGAGGTCGCGAACACGCCGGCATACGTGAGCGCGGTGCTGGAGCACGGCCAGCAAGAGGATTGGGGTTACGATCATCGCCCTCGACATGCGGACGCCGACGCCATCGGCGGCGTGTGGATCTGGGCAGCTCAGCGAACTCGCGACATGTCCAAGCTCGCGCCGACTCGCGCTCGATTCGATGCCGTCCTGGCAAATCCCTCGCACGTATCGCTCGAATTCATTCCCAAGCCGAAGGGCGGCGGCGAGCCCGACTGCCAAGTGCGCTGGTGCTGGAGCGACGCTGTATTCATGGCGCCGCCGGTGTGGATGGCGCTGAGCAAAGTCACGGGCGAGGGCCGCTATCTCGCGCACGCCGACGCGGAGTTCTGGGCCACGACCGACGCTCTCTACGACAAACAGGAACATTTGTATTTTCGTGACAGCCGCTTCATCGCTCAGCGCGATGCTGCCGGTCGCAAGATCTTCTGGAGTCGCGGCAACGGCTGGGTGTTCGCGGGCCTGGCGCGAATTCTCGACGAACTGCCGGCGAATCACCCCAGCCGCGCGCGCTATGAAACATTGTTCAAGGAGATGGCCGACAAGATCGTCAGCGTGCAGGGCGCGACGGGGTATTGGCCCGTCTCTCTGCTGGAGCCGCAGCAAACGCCGGAAACCAGTGGCACTGGCTTTTTCGTCTACGGGCTGGCGTGGGGAATCAATCAAGGTTTGTTGCCCGCTCCCAAGTATTCGGCGGCGATGGATCGCGGCTGGCAGGCTCTAGTCGCTGCGGTGAAGCCCGATGGCAAGCTCGGTTGGGTACAGCGAGTCGGCGTCGCGCCCGACAAAGTGAGCGCCGATGACACTCAGCTGTACGGCGTCGGCGCCTTCCTGCTCGCGGCCAGCGAAATCAGCAAGCTGCGCGGCGGGCGAGAACGTTAAAATGAGCGCCATGTCGGGCGCCTCGGTCACGAAGTTATATCAGCAGATCGCACGTGCCATCGCGGCCGCGATTGCCGATGGCCGCTATGCGCGGGGTGACAGGCTCCCGTCGGAGCGCGAGCTGGCCGACGAATTCGGCGTCAGCCGGCCGACGATTCGCGATGCGATGATCGCCTTGGAGTTTCAGGGGCTGGTCGAAGCGCGCTCCGGATCGGGTGTTTACGTGGCCGAGGCCGCGCCGGCCGTGAACGAATCGGGTGAGCCGGGCATCTCCGCGCTCGCCATCACCGAAGCACGACGCTTGTTCGAAGGCGAGTCGTGCGCGCTGTCCGCCGCGTGCATCCCGGACGATCAGTTCGAAGTCCTGGATCGGCTGGTGCAGGAAATGTCCGGTGCGGCCACCGTGGAGGACATGGACCGGCTGGAACAGGAGTTTCAACTTACGATCGCGCGCGGTTCGGGAAACGCGGCCATCGTCTCGGGTATCGAGGACTTGTGGCAGCTGCGCCAGCAATCCAGTTCGTGCCTGGCCACCCTGCGACGAGTGCGCAATCCGCTCGCGGACGTGGTGAGCGAGCATCGGAAAATCCTGGAGGGGCTGCGGGCTCGCGATTCCAAAGCGGCGCGGCTCGCGTTGCACGCCCATCTCAGCCGCGTCATCGACGATCTGCTGGATCTGGCCGAGTCGGACGCGCTCGAGCAAACGCGTCAGCGCATGGCTGAACAGCGCCGCGCACTCGCACTCCGCAACGATCTTTAGCAGCGCTCCACGGGCCGCCGGGCTGCGCTCCGGCGGCGGGTGGCTTAAACTGCCGGGCTTTCACCGTGGCCGCGCCCGAAACCAATATTTCCATGCTCGACTCCAAACTTCTTCGTTCCGACCCCGACGCAGTGGCCGCTAACCTGGCGCGCCGTGGTTTCAAGCTGGACGTGGCGCAGCTGAGCTCCTTGGAGGAAGCCCGCAAGAAATGGCAGGTGCGCTCCGACGAGCTGCGCAACGAAAAGAACGTGCATGCGAAGTCGGTCGGTAAAGCCAAGGCCCAGGGCCAGGACATCGCGCCGCTGCTGAAGCAGGTCGAGTCGCTCGGCACTGAGCTGACGGCGGCCGAGGCCGAACTCGCCAAGGTCCAGGTCGAGCTCGACAAGCTCACGCTCGGATTGCCCAACCTGTTGCACGAAAGCGTGCCCGAGGGGCGCGACGAATCCGCGAACGTAGAAATGCGTCGCTGGGGCGAGCCGCGGCAGTTTCCATACAAGCCGCTGGATCACGTCGAGCTCGGCGAGAAGCTGGGGCAGATGGATTTCGCTACTGCCGGCAAGATTTCCGGTGCGCGCTTCAGCGTACTCACCGGGCCCTTGGCCCGGCTGCATCGCGCGCTGATCCAGTTCATGCTCGATCTGCACACCGGCGAGCATGGCTATCGCGAAACCTATGTTCCTTATCTGGTAAATGCGCAGTCGCTGACCGGCACCGGTAACCTGCCCAAGTTCGAGGCCGATCTGTTCGCCATCAAGGGCGAGTCCGGTCTGTATTTGATTCCGACCGCGGAAGTGCCGGTCACCAACCTGGTGAGAGATTCGATCGTCGAAGCGAACGCGCTGCCGATGCGATTCGTCGCGCACACGCCGTGTTTTCGCTCCGAAGCGGGCTCCTACGGCAAGGACACGCGCGGCATGATTCGTCAGCATCAGTTCGAGAAAGTGGAGCTGGTGCATTTCTCACGGCCGCAGGATTCCTATGCCGAGCACGATCTGCTGACACGCAATGCCGAGGAAGTGCTCAAGCGATTGAACCTGCCGTATCGAGTAATGGCGCTGGCCGCTGGCGACATCGGCTTCGGCTCCGCGAAGACTTACGACCTCGAAGTGTGGCTGCCGGGCCAGCAGGCCTATCGCGAGATTTCTTCCTGCTCCAACTTCGAAGCCTTCCAGGCGCGGCGCATGCAAGCGCGCTGGCGCAATCCGGAAACAGGCAAACCCGAGCCGCTGCACACGTTGAATGGTTCGGGCGTGGCGGCGGGCAGGGCGCTGGTTGCGGTGCTGGAGAATTATCAGCAGCCGGACGCGAGCATCACGGTGCCGGAAGTGCTGCGGCCGTACATGGGTGGGTTGGACACGATCCGCAAGCCCTGATTCCGAAGAACCCCGTGCAAATAAAATGGGCGCTGCCGGTGAGGCAGCGCCCTTTGTTTTAGCGATGTCGAATTGCTATCAGTCGTCGCCGGACGCGGCGCCCAACAGGTGCAACAGGCTGGTGAACAGGTTGTAGATGCTCACATACAGCGTCACGGTCGCGAGAATGTAGTTGGTCTCACCGCCGTGAATGATGTTGCTGGTCTCGTACAGGATCAGGCCAGCCATCGCGATCACGAACACGCCGGACACCACCAGCGACAGCGTCGGCAGGTTGAAGAAGAACGCCACCAGGCCCAGCAGGAAGGCGCCGATGATGCCGACGGTGAGGAAGCCGCCGAGGTAGCTGAAGTCTTTCTCACTCTTCACCGCATAAGCCGACAAACCGACAAACGTCGCGGCGGTGACACCCAGCGCTGTCGTTACGACCTGCGCGCCGTTCGGCAGGAACTTCAGATACGCGCTGATGATGGGGCCGAGCGTCAGGCCCATGAAGCCGGTCAACAGGAAAATGAACAACAGGCCCCAGGAGCTGTTCTGGGTCTTGTGGACCGCGAACAGCAGACCGAAGTAGCCCACCAGCGTAATCAACAAGCCGGGGTGCGGCAGGTTGAGCATCATGGAGACGCCGGCGGTGAGGGCGCTGAACGCGAGCGTGGCGCCGAGCAGCAGATAGCTGTTGCGGAGAACTTTGTTAGTTGTCAGAGCCGAGACGCGAGTCAGGCTGGCGACTGTGCTGGGATAAGAAGCCATCTGAGTTAACTCCTTCGGTATGTCACGCTTTGGACCGCATCCCGCTGCGCGAGTTGCGGTTCGGAGACACATTCTACAGATGTGCCCCTCTGCAAGCCATGTGGGTGCAAGGCCGTGAATTTCAAGGGTTTGTGCCGCAGGTTTGTTCCCGGGTCGGTATTTACAGGCGCATTGACACTAATGTCAGCAGGCTCGTAGATTCGCCCACTCTCATGATCTTATGAGCTGATCGCCGCCGCATCAGTTGCGGTGGGGCATGGCCATCGCAACGATCGCAATGGGGCCTTTGATGCGCACGGCAAGGAATCGCGAAGACGCGCGAAGCGTCGGCATGCGCCCGCAATGGGCGAAGTTCTGTCCGCCACGCAGTCCGCCCACGCTGATATCGCGACCTTCGCTGATCGAGCGCATCGAGAGCGGCGGCAAGCTAACGTTGCTGCTGGCGCCGCCAGGCTCCGGCAAGAGCACGTTGCTGGCTCAGTGGTCCGAGCGAGCAGCCACACGTCATCGCGTCGCGTGGTTGTTGTGCGGACGGCGCGATCAGGACCCCGTACATTTCTTTTCCTCGCTGACGGCAAGCATCCATCGGGTCGCCTCCGACGGTCCGATGGTCGCCGCCGGCGCCACGCATTGTTCCGCCGATCATCTGGCGGACGCGTTGTGCGATCAGCTCGGCGCGTTCGCGCAGGAGTTGGTCATCGCGATCGACGATCTGCAGTTCCTGGATTGCGCGGACATCGAGCACAAGCTGTGGTCGCTGATCGCCCAATCCGCGCCGTGCGTGCGTTGGATCATCGCGACTCGCCGGACGCCGCGATTCGATCTGCAACGGCTCAAACTCAGCGATCAGTTGACGTTGCTGGGCGGCGCCGATTTGAGTTTTCAGCCGGAGCAGGTCAGCGAACTGGCGCCGCTGCTCAATGGTCATGAGCTATCCATCGCGGTGGCGGCGGAAGTTTGCCGGCGCAGCGAAGGTTGGATCGCGGGCATCAAGCTGGCGTTGCTCGATCATGCGGGAGCCGAAGCCATCGATCCGCTCAATCACGATGTGATGGATTATTTCCATCATGCCGCCTGGGATTCGCTCGGCGATGACCTGCAAGATGTGTTGCTCGCAACGTGCGTTCCCAATCGATTCTGTGCCGAGCTCGCCGATGTATTGTTGAGCACGCAGGGCTCCGCGCGATTGTTGGATGAGTTGGAACATCTGCAACTGTTCCTGCAGCCGTTGGACTGCAAGCATCGCTGGTTCCGTTATCACTCCTCGTATCGGGAATTTCTCATCGAGCAACTCCACAAGCTGCGTCCGGCACAGGTCGCGCAGCTGCACCAGACGGCGAGTCATTGGTTTGCCGAGCAGGAACTGCCCACCGAAGCATTACAGCATGCGTTCGCGACCGAAGAACGAGACTGGCGTGTGCAGCTGGTCGCCCGTTGTGTGCCGGTTTGGCTGCGCGCCGGTGAGTTTCCGGAAGTGTTGCAGTGGACGTCCCGTCTGAGTCTGAAAGAGATCATGGGCTGTCTTGCCGTCCGCGATGCGCATTTAATCAGCCGGATCTTTTCCCTGCAGTTCGAGCGCGCGCGGACCGAATTGATGACCGCGGCCAACTTGGCGCGCAATGAAGTCGAGTCGCGAGTTTTGCCGGCACTGCAACTCATGCTGGACATCATGACCGATGCCGGCGTGCACGTGACTGCGCATCAGGTCGAAGCGTTGAGTGTTGCCGACGACCCTTATCTCACTGCCAACTTGTTCAACGTTTCTGCGTATCAACTGCTGGTGGACAAGAAGTTCGACGCCGCACGACGACTGGCGCTGCGCGGGCGCGAGTTGTTGGCCGGAACTCAGCATGTCTATGCATTGGCTCAGGCATCCGTGGTGCTGATGTTGGTCGATCGTGCCGAAGGGCACGCGAGGGAGGCTGCCGAGACATGCATGGAGCTTTACGCACAAACGAAGGCTGGGCGACGCAATCCGATTTGGGTGACCGCGACGACGGCAGCGGCCTCGGTGCACTATCACCACAATCGTTTGCAGCAGGCCGAAGCGCTCTGTAGCGAGTTGCTGCCGCTGGTTTCCATCGCGCCTTCACTGGAGAACCTGACGGTGGCTCACGTGGTCGCCGCGCGTTTGAAATGTGCCGCCGGCAAGCATGGCGATGCGCTACGGCTGCTGGATTATTTGCACAGCGTGCTCGACAGCAGCAACTGTCAGCGGCTGCTGGCGCGCGTGTGTTTCGAGAAGGTGAGGATCTATCTGCTGCTGGAACAGCCGGCACGCGCGTTGGCGGTGCTGGCGGAGTTTGGGCAGAGCGAGCGCGATGGGGTGTGGGAAGACCTTGCGCTGTCGCGCGTGGCGGTGTTGATTCATCGAGGTTCGTTCGATGCCGCGGCATCTCAGCTGCAGAAGCTATGCGAGCACGCGGAGGTGGCGGGAGATGTTTATGGTCAGATCCGGTTGGAAGCGACGCTGGCTACGTGCAACTGGCAGGCGCGCGATGAGGAGTCTGCGTTTCGCTGGATCAATCACGCATTGACGCTCACCGAGAACCGCGGGTTCAGTCGAGCGGTGTTCGATGACGTGTTCGGATTGCCGAAGACATTCGCGACGGCGATCAAGCGTTCTCGCGTGACGCAATTGCCCTCGGCGGAATATTTTCAACGCTTCCAGGACGTGCTCGCCTTCGATCCTTACAAGGAATTGTCGGCGGCACAGCCACTGCCTTTGTTGACGCAGCGTGAGCTGGATTTGTTGAAGCTGGTGTCCATGGGATTGAGCAATCGAGATATCAGCGAACGCAGCAACATTACGTTGCTGACCACCAAGTGGCATTTGAAGAACGTGTTCGCCAAGCTCGGCGTGAGCACGCGCATGGAGGCGGTGTTTCGAGCGCAGGAGCTGAGCTTGGTGGATGGCCGGCCGCCGTCGATGAGAAGTGACTACTGACCAGTCAGTAGTCATTAGTCAGTAGTCACTTCCAAACCAACCTAAGGCACGCCAGCGATGCGCGCTCCCGATCCTGGCGGCACACAGGTGAACGTGATCTCCTGACCGGGGATCAACGCCAGTGCTCGGAACAGTGGATCCGGAATGCCGGTGCTGCCTCCCGCGGGCACGAACGCGTCGGTGCCGAAGTTATATAAGAAGCCTCTGGGCGTCCCCGCGAGCGACAGCTTCGCGACCAGATCGCATTCAGTGACCGCGCCGCCGAGCGCCTTCGACGTGAACGGCGCCGCCGCTCTGGCTTGCAACAGATCGATACGCGGACCCACCGTGGCAGCATTGGTTCTGGTCAGCGTGATCTGCTGACCGACGATCGGTGCGATGTCCGACTCGAACGCAAGCATGAAGCTCTCCGCGTCACGACGCGTCTGCTCATACGTTGCGGCTGGGAAGCCGACTTCCGGCGTCGGTGCGAACAGCACCGCCGAGAAGAAATGGAACATCGTGTCGATCGAGCCGTCGTGCAGGAAGCCGAAGCCGCGGATCTGATCGCCGGTGTTGCCGGTGTCCGGCGTGGTGAAGAACGGCATGCCCGGGAAGCCGAACATTCCCACTTTCGTATAGGCATTGCGCAGGTGAGGAATCTTCACGATCTGCGGCAGGCCTTCGAAGCTCGCCTGGCCATCGGTGCCGAAGTGTCCGAGCGAAGGGTCCAGCCGGTGACAGCCTTCACAAGTGAAGCCCGTGCCCGGACCGGCTGCAGGAGGCGCACCATCCGCGCGTCGCGGACCGAAGTAGAAGTCATGACCGCGCTGCTGCGATTCAGTGAGCGAGTTGTCGAGGCTGCGCACCGGGTTCGGCGGCAGTTGCACTTCGAGCTGGAAGTCCGTGAAGCGCTGCATGGTTGGCAGATCGGGCAGCGTCGAGCGGCCGATCAACCCGTCGAATGCGACCACGAAGTTGTTGAACGACAGCTCGGGATCGAACGGATCGGTGCCGAAGAAGCCGTGCGCACGATCGCCACGCCAGTGCATCGCGCCGTGATTGCGCATGCCTCGCAGCGTCTGGGTCGTCATCGGGCCTTTCATGGGATGGAAGTCGGTGACGACGCCGGTGCCGTTGATGCGCGGCTGCGTGGCGAGCGCGGCGAAGCCCAGGCGAATCGGAATCGGATTGCTCGTGACCACGTCATCCGGATTGCCGAGATCCCACGCGAGATCGTCGTTGTCGCCGAAGATGTGACAGCTGGCGCAGGCGGCCTCGCCATTCGCCGACATATCCAGCGCGTCATACAACAACGGGCGACCGTTCACGACCTTCGCCGGCTCCGGATTGAACAGCGGCAGCGTCGCCACTGTCGCTTTGGTCGCGAGATTGACGACTTTCACCGCGTTGTCGAAGCGCGTCATCACATACAGGCGATTGCGATTTTCATCCAGCGCCAGGCCGCTCGGTCCGCCGCCGCTCACATTGATGTAGTTCGCGCTCGCAGTCACCGGATTGAATGTGTTCGCTTCCAGCGCGGCGGTATCGAATACGCCGACTTTGCTGGAGCCGAACGCGGCGACATACAACTTGCGACCATCGCGGCTGACGACCATTTCCAGCGGCGTCGACAAGCTGTGATTCTTCACCGACGGGTCGAAGCCCGGGTCGTGAGCGAGCAGGTCGTAATTGATATGTTTGTTGAGATGGCGCGACGTGACGGTCGAACCTGAGATCACGGCGATGCGCGTCTCGGCCAGGCGTCCTTGCACTGTGCTGCCGCCGACCACGCCGGGCCCTTCGAAGCGCACTTCGTTGATCGCTTCGGTATTGGAAACATATAGCTTGCCGGTGCGTGGGTTGGTCACCATGTTGAACAATGTGGTGCCGACATGCTGGAACGCCGCCTTCTGCGTGAGCGCGTTGGCGTCGATCGAAAACACGTCCTGATCGGGCAAGCGGAAGCGCACCGCCGAATCCCAGTTGCGACCCAGCTCATCTTCCCAGTGGCCGCTGGTGCGATTCAACTTCACGATCAATCCGGTCTCCGGCGCGCGCTTGCCTTCGGAGTTGGTCATCGGTCCAGGATTGCCGCCGGGCAGGGTGTTGCCGGCGAACGTGCACGGTGTGTTCGGATCGAAGCCGTCGCACACCATCAACTCGAACACCGTCGTGGTCTGGTTGCCGGATTTGAAGGCGGCGGCGTAAACGGTTTTGCGATCCGGGCTGACCGCGAGTGCGCGCGGCGTGTCGCTGAAGAAAGTCAGGATCTTCAGCGGCGTGCCGCCGAGCGTCGCACCGAGGCTGCTCGGTTCGAACACCCACACGTCCGCGCGACCAACGCCGGGCGTGGTGAATTGCGGATCGCCCGCACCTGGCACGCCGGCGAGGGACGCATCGGTGCGATGCTGGCCGCGATGAGCAGTCGTGACGAACGCACGACCCGTCGAGCCAGCGAATACGATGTCGCGAGGCTCATCGCCAACGAGCAACGTCCTTGTTACTCGTGGCGTACCTGTGAGTGACACGATGCTGACGCTGTCGGATAAGTGATTCACCACCCAGACTTCGCTGCTGTTGCGAATGGCGACGGCCACGGGCTCCAGGCCCACCGACACTTCCGCCTGTTTGCTGATGCCGTGCGCAGTGACGTTATAGATCGCCAGTGTATTGTTCGGTGTATTGACGGCGAACAGCTTCGAGCCGTCGGCGGACAATGCCAGCGGCCGAACCTGGCCGCTCTCGAATGCGACAAACGAAGGCGCCGAGAGCGCCGCGGGCGAGGTGATCGCCGCCATCAATGCTCCACTCGCCGCCAACCATCGCCCGATGCGGGCGATCCCCCCATGATATTTAGATGGGCGTTTGTCCATGTCGCTCCCCCGTAGCCGGCCAATCCGTGTGTCGCCCGTCGGTCGAAGACCGCGGGGCGCACCGGACTTTACGCGTGGGGAAGAGGGGCTCGCGCCCCTCCACGGAGGGGGTTCATCAGCCTGAAATGTGGCCGGTTTTCTAAGGCTCGAAGGCCTGGATGTCGTCGTACTGCGCAGTGGTCCGATACATCACCGGCCCGTAGCGGCCGGTCGCATGAGACGTATCGGCCGCCTCGAGTCGGAGCACGTCATTTATATACACGCGCTGCTGATTGCCGATGGCTTCGAAGCGCAGGCGATACCAGGTGTTGTTCGCGATAGTGAACGAAGCGGTGTCGAGTTCCACGATTGCGCCGTTCACCAGCTTGCGGAGCGCGATCGTGTTGTTATTCCGAAGCGTCACATAATAGTAGTTGCTGGCATCGCGAAAGCGCGTGGCGAGCCCGAACCAGTTGTTGCTGCCAGCGCCGCCGGTGCGACGAACGCGAGCGTGCACGACTTGATCGCCAGTCGCGATTCCCGCGATGGCGTGCGCACCGGAAGTTGTATCGCTCTGATCGTACGTAGTGTCGGTGTAGTTGTTGGTCCACGCACCGAGTGTCGTCCAGTTCGCTGATGTGTCCTCACCATTGCCGAATGTGTAGTCGACGAGCGGTGTCTGCGGATTGGCGCTCACGACGATGTTGTCGTAGTCCGCACGGGTTCGAAACATCATCACACCCGACTGGCCATGTTCGAGCGAGCTGTCGCGCGCCTCTGCCAACAGGCGATTGTCGATGAACACGCGCA
Organism: Steroidobacter sp.; assembly: GCA_040509855.1. Classification (GTDB taxonomy): domain Bacteria; phylum Pseudomonadota; class Gammaproteobacteria; order Steroidobacterales; family Steroidobacteraceae; genus Steroidobacter. The sequence goes on along the minus strand of JBEVKA010000467.1, from coordinate 1,278 downwards.
GCCGCGTGCCGATCGATTCCAGCCGCACACGGTAGCTGCGATTCAAGGCGACGGTGAGATTCGCCGAAGCCAGCGTGGTGAACACACCGTTGACCATCCGTCGCAGCAGGAGCGTGTTGTTGTTACGGATCGTGACGTAATAATAGTTCGCGGCGTCCGTGTAGCGAGCCACCAGGCCAAACCATTTGTCGCCGCTGACCGTCGCGAACGCAGTCGGCTTCAGGTCCGCTTCGATGGATTGATTTCCGCGCTCGCTGGTGTTCCAGAGCGCAGCGGCGTTGCCTGTGGTGTTGGTTTGTCGATAGACGCGTGACGTGCCATCGCTGACGACACTGAAAGTGCTGCCGGCCTGCGGCGTCCAGTCGCTGGCGTTGCCGTCCTCGAAGTTGTCCTGCACCGTCGCGGGTTGGGTGAACGTGGTCGGCAGATCGTAGATATGAACTGCTTGCGTGCGGAGGTTGGTCGCGGCTACCCGTCGGCCACTGATCTCGATGGACGAGGCGAAGTATTGATCGGACGCACGATCGCTCGCGACCAACTTGGCGACGTGTCGATAAGTGCCATCGGTGTTGCGTTGATAGACCGACACCGATCCGGTGTGCAGTCCATGTAGTCGATCCTGCCGGTGATTCAGGATGGCGAGGTTGCCAGCCATCTCGATGTCATCAGGGCCGCCGCGCAGCGCGAGTAGGTCAGGGCTGCGCACCGAGCCGCTGTTGGTCCATTGTCCGGATGCGTTTCGCGTGAAGGCTTGTGGCCCGAGGTCGGAAGCATTGGCGACGACGGCGCTGTTGTTCTCGACTCCCACGATATAACCAATGGCGCGCGGTGGGTTCTCTTGCGAGACCAGCCGCGTCATCACCGGATTGGTGCCGTACGGCCCTTCGAAGATGCGGGCCGTGGTGCCGAACGCATAGGTTGCAACAATGGACGTCGTGCCGTTGGCAGCGACATCGACGTCACCGGCGATGACTTCATTCTCGCAAAAGAAATCCGGATCGAATTCCGGCGGCGTGCTTCGGACCAGCGTCCAGGCGCCATTGGCTCCCTTGCGATACGCATGGGTCGACCAGTCGCAGGTGCCGGATGTGACAACGATGGTGCCGCCGTTGACTTCCACATCCATGCCGTCGGTCACGATGGGCGAATGCATGGCGACCCAGTTGGCGCCGGAACGTTCGAAGATCGCGCTCGCGCTTTCCTTGATGATGACCGCGACGCCGCCTTGCATGGCGACTTTCACGGGCGGTTCGTCGCCGTCGTATTCATACAATATCT
>JBEVKA010000466.1:0-6179 GCA_040509855.1 Steroidobacter sp. | reverse complement strand
GCTGATTGCCGCCGGACAGATCCCCGACATTCTGTCGAGCGCCGGTCGCTTTGATGCCCAGCGCGCTGATCCAATGATTCGCCAACTGCAGTTCGCGCTGACGATCGCAAAAGCCTCGCGGCGCCAGCGACGCCAGGTTGGGCAAACAAACATTGGCCTCGATCGAGAATGGCAGGATCGCGCCTTGTTGCTGGCGATCTTCGGGGACGTACGCCAGCCCATGCCGAACCGCGTCGGCCGGATTGCCGATCGTGACCGGCTGGCCACGCAGATGAATCGTGCCGCTGTCCGGCGCGGTGAGACCAAAAAGGCATTGCGCGATCTCTGTGCGGCCGGCGCCGACGAGCCCGTAAATCCCCAGCGTCTCGCCACGGCGCACGGAGAAAGAAACGTCTGCGAATTCCTGCGCGCGGGACAAGTTCTCGACTCGCAGCAACTCCTCGCCGAGCGTCGTCGCAAGCTTTGGAAACAACTGCTCCACCGAGCGGCCGACCATCATCCGGATCAGCTGTTCCGTGTTGGTGTTGGCGATCGAGCCATCGCCCACCGACGCACCATCACGAAACACGGCGTATCGATCGGCGAGCGAGAAAACCTCCTCGAACTTGTGGCTGATGAACAGCAGTGCGCAGCCGGTTTCCTTGAGCCGCCGCACGATGCGAAACAAATCGTCCGCTTCACGATGCGACAACGCCGCGGTGGGCTCGTCGAGAATCAGCACGCGAGCATCGCTGGTCAGCGCCCGGGCGATCTGCACGATGTGTTTCTGGGCGACGCTGAGCTGGCTCGCAGGCGTATCCGGCGCGAATGAAACATCGAGCTGACGCAGAATATCGGCCGCGCGCTGACGCATCTCACGCCATGCGATGAGCCGGCGCTGCTTGGGACGCGCGCTGATGAAAATATTCTCGGCCACCGACAGGTTGTCGAACACCACGCATTCCTGGTGCACGACGTTGATGCCGAGCTGTCTCGCATGCTCGGGATCGTGCCCGCGTATTGGGCGACCATCGAGCACGATTTCGCCGCCGTCAGGCTGATACACACCGCACAGGATTTTCACCAGCGTTGACTTGCCCGCGCCGTTCTCTCCGATCAGCGCCGTGACCTGCCCAGGATACAACGCGAGATTCGCGTCACGCAGCGCGTGCGCGCCGCCGAATGACTTGCGGACCTGCGTCAGCGTCAGGATGGGCTGCGCCGTCGCTTGCTCGATCGCCGCGGCCATGGGCTTAAAAAATCGCCGCGTACTGTTCGACGTTGCTTTGATCGTAGATGAAGGGCTTGGCCATCGCACCGATGCCATCGGCATCGAATGTCACACTGCCGACGCGATCCATGGAGACTTGCTGTCCTTCGTGTGCGGCCTCACCGCGAACCAGTCGAGCTGCGATCTGCGTGGTCGCGAAGCCCAGGTCGATGGGATTCCAGATCGCGAACTTGGGCACCACGCCTTTGCGCACATAGCCGACCAGTTCGGACGGCAGACCGAGACCGGTGACTTTTACTTTGCCGGTGAGGCCTTGATCTTCGATCGCCTTCGCCGCGGCCACGATACCAACCGAGCTCAACGACACGATCACCGCGAGATCTGGATGCTGCTTCACCAGCGCGACTGTCTCTCGATAGGACTTGTCCGCGACATCGTCGCCGTAGACGGTGCCAACCAGCTCCAGGCCGGGATACTCAGGCAACGCCTTTTGCATCTCCGCCAGCCAGGAGTTTTGATTGGTGGATGTCGGCGTCGCCGATACGACGGCGACTTTGCCTTTGCCGTCCGGTGCGAGTTCAGCCGCGAGTTGCGCGACCGTCTCGCCGATCAAAACATCGGACGACGGCGCCAGATGCACCTGCCGGCCGGCCTTGGCGACGGCAGAATCGTAGGACATCACTTTGATGCCTCTCTGCATCGCTCGCTGCAGCGTCGGCACCAGCGCATCGGGATCGTTCGCGGATATGGCGATGGCGTCGACGCGCTGAGCGATCAGCGCATTCAATGTTTCTATCTGGCCTTCGGCGGTGGGCGTGGTCGGGCCGGTGAAAATGATTTCGGCGTTGAGCGCGACGGCGGCTTCATCGGCGCCTTTGTGAACAGCATCGAAAAAGCCGTTGCCGAGCGATTTGGCGACGATGCCGATGCGGATCTTGCCGTTCTCCGCGTCGCCGTTACTCGGCCGTTCGCCGCAGCCGGCCAGCGTGAGGGCGGCCAGGGCCGCACCATAGATAGATACTTTGAGCAGTGCTCGACGATGTGACATCCGAATCCCCCACGTGCTTCGAACGACGACCGGCTCTGCCGGATCGCCGTGACCTTCCCCGTAAATCTAACGAGGGTCAGGCCAGTTTCTGCAACTCGTCTTCCGCTCTCACCGACGCGACGATGACTTTGATGCCCGCGGTCTTGAAGACATCGAGCTCTTCGGCGCGCGCGCCATCGTCGGTGATGATGGTGGAAATGCGATCCAGGCCGGTGACGATCATCGCCGACTTCTGGCGCAGCTTGCTGCTGTCGGCCATCACGATGACGTCCTCGGTGCGTTTCAACAATTTGGTCTGCGCCTGCACCACCAGCGGATCGGCTTCCATGATGCCGAAGCGGTTCAGGCCATAGCAGCCGGTGAACAGCTTGTTGCCCCAGAAGTTTTCGATGGTGTCGTTGTCGAACGGGCTGAGCACGATGTTCTGTTCGCGAAAGATCGTGCCGCCCGGCAGGGTGATGCGATTGCGGCTGGTGGCGAGCAGCTTGGCCGCGATCGGAAATGAATTGGTGAGAATGTCCAGGTCGTGATCGGCGAGGAATTCCACCAGCGCGAACGTGGTGGTGCCGCCGTTGATGATGATGCTCTCGCCCGGCGTGATGAGCTCGGAGGCGGCGCGAGCGATCGCTCGTTTCTGCGGCACGCTGATGTCCTGACTCAACACGAACGGCATGCCGACGAGATGCGGTTGATGACGAGGCCGCACGGCCTCGGCGCCGCCACGAATTCGTTTCACCTCACCGCGTTCGGCGAGCGTATTGATGTCGCGGCGAATGGTCGCTTCCGACGCGCCCAGCAAATCGAGCAGGTCGCCGACGCTCACGATCGAGCGTTCCTCGACGAGCTTGAGAATCAGGCTATGGCGCTCTCGTTCCAGCATGGACCCTCCCATGATCGATCCCGCAGCGTAGAGCCTTCATTGGCCGCCACTGATGATCGATTATGCTTGTATCTGATTGTATATGATCGTTTCGTGTGGTACACAGTCATTTCGCGTGCCCGGCCCTACTTACTCCATGATGGGTGCCCTTTAATTTTCCGTGCGCGCCAACGATCTAGTGTCGGGGGAGATTAGATGAGCGTGGTTCAGCCGGCGCAAGCCGAGTCGTCGTCGTTGCTGGTCGAAAACCGCTGGGATGACGCGGTCGCCGCCGGAATGACGCCGCCGGAGCTGTTGCTCTATCGCTCCAATCTACTCGGCTCCGACAAACGCATCACCAATTTCGGCGGCGGCAACACCTCCGCCAAACTCACCGCCAAGGATCCACTCACGGGCAAGGATGTAACGGTGCTGTGGGTGAAAGGTTCGGGCGGCGACCTCGGCACCATGAAGCTCGACGGCTTCGCCACCTTATATATGGACAAGTTCCTGTCGCTGGAGCCGTTCTACGACGGCCCGAACAGCGACAGCCGACTGGTGCCGCTGTATTCCCACTGCACATTCAATTTGAATCCTCGCGCCGCGAGTATCGATACACCGCTGCACGGTCTGGTCGATCGCGCGCATGTCGATCACATGCATCCCGATGCGTTGATCGCGATCGCTGCTGCGGCCGATAGTCGCGCGCTCACCAAAGAAATATTTGGTGATGAAGTGGGCTGGCTGCCGTGGATCCGGCCGGGCTACGAGCTAGGGCTCGCGCTGCGTAAGTTCACTCGTGAGAATCCCAAGGCGCGCGGCGTGGTGCTCGAAGCGCACGGCGTGTTCACTTGGGCCGACTCCGCCAAGGCGTGTTATGAGAACACGCTCGATGTAATCAACCGCGCGACGCTGTGGCTGGCCGAGAAGAGCCGCGGCAAACAGCCGTTCGGTGTCGTGAAGTCGTCGACGTTGTCGGCGGAGAAGCGTCGCGAAGTCGCGGCGGCCATCATGCCTCGCATCCGCGGCTTGATCTCCAGCTCCACGCGCAAGATCGGTCATTTCGACGACAGCCCCGCGGTGCTGGAATTCGTGGGCAGCGAGAAGCTGCAGCCGCTCGCCGATCTCGGCACATCGTGTCCCGATCATTTCCTGCGCACCAAGATCTGGCCGCTGGTGCTGCCGTTCGATTCCGCTCACGACACCATCGAGCAATTCGCCAAGCGTGTGCAACCGGCGGTGGAACAATATCGCCAGCGTTACGCGGGTTATTACGAGCGCTGCAAGCGTGACGGCTCGCCGAAGATCCGCGATCCGAATCCCGTCGTCTATCTCGTGCCCGGCGTGGGCATGATTACGTTCGCCGCTGATAAAGCGACGGCGCGAATCGCCGGCGAGTTCTATATCAACGCCATCAACGTGATGCGCGGTGCGGCCGCTGTGTCGACCTATCGCGGCCTGCCCGAGCAGGAAGCGTTCGATATCGAATACTGGGACCTGGAAGAAGCCAAGCTGCAGCGCATGCCCAAGCCGAAACCGTTGGCTGGCAGAGTCGCGCTCATCACCGGCGGCGCCGGCGGCATCGGCCTCGCGACCGCACGACGGTTGATGGACGAAGGCGCGTGCGTATTGCTTTGTGATATCGACCGCGACGCGTTGAGCGAAGCGGAAGCGGGCCTGAAGAAACAATACGGCGCTGATGGCGTCGGCAGCTGCTGGGTGGATGTCACCAAGGAAGATGCTGTCATCAGCAGCTTCCGCGACAGCGCGTGGAAGTTCGGCGGCATGGATATTTGTATTTCCAACGCCGGCATCGCGTCCGCCTCGCCGGTCGATCAGACCAGCCTCGCCACCTGGCAGCGGAACATGGATATTCTGGCGACCGGATATTTCCTGGTCGCGCGTCAGGCATTCCAGCTGATGAAAGCCCAGACCATCGGCGGCTCGATCGTGTTCATCGGCTCCAAGAACGCGCTCGCCGCCTCACCGGGCGCTGCCGCGTACTGCACGGCCAAGGCTGCTGAATTGCATCTCGCTCGCTGCCTCGCGCTCGAGGGCGCGCCGGTGGGCATTCGCGTCAACGTCGTCAATCCCGATGCGGTGCTGAGAGGCTCGCGTATCTGGCAGGGCGAGTGGGCCCAGCAGCGCGCCGAGCAGTACAAAACCAGCCCCGACGAGCTCGAAGCCGTGTACCGCGAGCGCAGTTTGCTCAAGCGCAGCGTTTACCCGGAGGATGTGGCGGAAGCCGTGGCATTCTTCGCTTCGGAGCGCTCGGCGAAGTCGACCGGGAATATCATCAACGTCGACGCCGGCAACGCCGCTGCGTTCACGAGATAGGACCGCCTCCGCCTGGGGGGATTTATGGCCACGAACTACACAGACCCGCGCGATCGCTCATACATCGCTGACGCCAACTCGCCGTTGCAGCGTGATCTCGCCGCCGACTACGCCGCTCTTGGGACCAGCCTGCAGCGTCGAGGCATCGACATCAATGCCATCAGCAATGCTGTCGCAAACTTCGGTGTCGCGATTCCTTCCTGGGGCGTCGGCACGGGCGGCACGCGTTTCGCTCGTTTTCCCGGCAAAGGCGAACCTCGCAACGTATTCGAGAAGCTCGAAGACTGCGCCGTCATCAACAGCCTGACCGGCGCCACGCCGACGGTTTCGTTACATCTGCCCTGGGACCACACCGACGACATGCCCGCCCTGCGTCAGCGCGCGACGGCATTAGGTCTCGGCTTCGACGCAGTAAATTCCAACACTTTCCAGGATCGGCCCGGCCAGAAGCTCTCGTACAAGTACGGCAGCCTCACGCACACCGATTCAGACATTCGTGCACAGGCCGTCGAGCACAACATCGACTGTATTCGCGTCGGTCAATTGCTGGGCTCGAAGGCCATCACCGTCTGGATTGGTGACGGCGCGAACTTCCCCGGGCAGCAACACCTGGTGCGCGGATTCGAGCGCTATCTCGATTCTGTTTCACAGATTTACGCCGCTCTGCCGGCCGACTGGCGCATGTTCATCGAGCACAAGATGTACGAGCCGGCGTTCTACGCCAC
>JBEVKA010000465.1:0-9774 GCA_040509855.1 Steroidobacter sp. | reverse complement strand
GGTGCGTCCCTCAAGAACGAGCGGCAAATGAACGCGGAGTCTTATCCAGCGGCGCGCAGCTTGGTCACGGACGCAGTGGGCTGCGCCAGTTTCAATCCAGCGGCGCGCGCGCAAACGAGCAACTGCTCGATGTTGATTATCATCAACACCGGCTCTTCGGCGTGCAGCGGCCGGATAGCGCGATCGAGAATGGCCGGGCCGCGAGTGTTCAGCTCGGCGACCGGCAGGATGCGGCTGAGCGCGATCTCCGGAATATCCGCGAGTTCCTCGACCAGCAATCCGAACAACTGACCAGTGTCGATGGCGCGCACGACGATGACATTGCGCGTCCGGGTGCCTTGCCCGGCGCTCAGGAGTCGGCCGAGATCGATCACGGGTAATGGCATGTCCCGATACATCAACAGGCCTGCATGCCAGGTGGGCGCATTGGGAATGGGGCGAATGTTCGCGCCGTCGAGCGCTTCGACGATTTCGTTGCGCATCAGGCCGAGGCGCTGTTCGCCGCTGTAGAACGTCGCGACGTCCACCACGGCTTCGTGTGTCTGCGCGCCACGATGACTCTGCGGCTCGGCGCGACGCAGGACGATCTGTTCGACCGCGGGCCCAAGCGGAATCAGGATCAGGCTGGATACACCCATGCCGGTGTATTCGCGATAACCGGAAGTCTTGCGCACGCCGACTGCATAGTGAACACCTTTGATGCACACAGTGCGGGCGGCACTCGACTGAGTGTCGAGCAAGTCGCGCGGCAGATCGATGGTGTCGCCGGGCTCGAATTCGGACGTCGCGGCCACGACGTTGAATTTCGAGTCCACGAACAAGCCGATGCTGCCGCTGGCGATGTCGCCCGATTCGTTACGGGGCAGGGCGTCACGCAGCATGGCTTTGAATTGTGGCGTGGAGTCGAACACGATCGCGATGCCACCAACGACACGGCGTGACTCGTTGCGAACAGCCGCGCTGTAGATCAGCGTATGTTGTTCGCCATATAAATCCGACGGCGCGAATGCGGACACGGCGAATTGCTGCGAGTCTCGCAGTTCCAAGGTCGCCGGGATCCAGGGCGCACTGATGACACGACCCACTTTGCTCGCATGCGAAGGATTCGACGTCGCGACGATGCGTCCCGAGGCGTCGAACAGCACGATGTCGTGATAGACCGTGTACAGGCTGTTGATGTGGCGCAGGATCTCGGTTGCGCTCCGCGTGTTATCAGCGGACTGTCCCGATAGATGGCCACTCAGCGCACCGTTCAGTGCCCACCAACGACAGTCGTTGGCGCGCTCGTACAAATTGCGATCCAGGACATCGACAGCCAGCGACGCAAGCAGCTGCGCGTCGTCGAGGATCGACGATATGACGGTTTCCTGCAGCTCGCTGATGGAGCGCTCGAATGTTTCCTGAGTGCGGCGGCCGGCATTGCCGATCTCGCGCAGCAAAACCTTGGTGAAGTCGCTGCCCGAATCGGTGCTGCTCGCCAGGCGAACGTTGCCGTTCCACACGGCGCGGTTCAGCTCGCGCTGAATTGCATCAGCCTGCGCAGGGATCTTGCGTAGCGCCGGCGAGAAAATGGTTTCGCTCTCGCGCAGCGAGGCCAGCAGCTCACGAGGAACCGCCTTCGATTCATCGGTTTCGTGTTCGAACGCATGTTCGATCGGCAGCATGGCGTGCCCATACCAGCCTGGGCCCATGTAGCCTTGATAGCCCTGCGTGCGACGTGTGACCGCGAGATATTCGCGGCCCGCGAAGCGAATGATGCGGCCACCTTCGTCCAGCACGATCGGTAGCGTCGCGCCCATCGGCGTTTGCCACGGATCGCTGCTCGCGATGACCCTGCCTTGCGCGTCGAGAAAACAAAATACAGTCCAGTCGTCGTCGGCGCGCAGCTTGGCGAAAATACCGTCCACTTCGTCTTCGAAGCGGAAGCACAGACAGAGCACGCCTTCGGTGCGGCTGCCGTCGGCGACACGGAAAGAATAGATGAGGCTGCGATCCGCATCGGGCAGCAGGTCCACGCGACCGAACGTCTCGACATAGCCTTGCCGTGTCGACAGTGTTTCGCGCAGCAGCCCGTGCGACGTGCGGGCGACCTGATGTTTCTCATCCAGCCGGATCAGCACTTCGCCTTCGGCGTCGAGCAACACCACGTCGTGATAAACGGAGTACTTGCCGACATACTCTCGGAAGCGACGGCGCAGCCGATCGTTCAGTGCGTTGATGTTCGCGCCTTCGGCGCGTCGCTGCTGCAAGTAGTCGCGAATGTCATCGTCGATCGCCAGGAAGCCGATGTCCGCCGTGCGCTCGAACAGATTGCGCACGATGACGTCGATGGCGATCTGGCCCTTGGCCTTGAGCGCCAGCATGGCCTTCTTGTAGGTTTCCTCGCTCAGGCTCTGGACTAGATCGTTGGCGAGCGCTTCGAAAGCATGGCGCGTGCCGCTGACGTCTGCACCATCGCCGCGCAAATGCGACAGCAGCGACAGCGTGTCCCACGAGCCCTGCAAGCTGGCCAGGCGCGCGCGATAGTCCTCTACTGAGGACATATGACGGACGACCGCTGACTTCACCATGAGCCGCATTCTCGATTCGTCGGGGGCTGATTGAATAATTAGCGGCCCGGCTGCGGCGAGCTTGACCGGCAAAGTGCGTGCTGGTTCGCGAATTCACATATTCGCTACGGTGCCTACTGAAGCCGGTCAGCGGTACGTAATCAAATGTCTCAGCTCGGCACGATCCAGGTGCGGCAAGGCATTGAACATGGACAGCGAGATTTTTTCGCCGCTGTAGATCAGCCGCGTGACCGACGCGTTGTGGACGGCCCAGTTCAGCTCGATGCCCATGTGATTGGACAGGCCGAGCACATGCGCCACGATGGTGCCGATCACGCCACCGGAGGTACTGACCATCAGGGTTTTGGAGCGGCCCTGGCTGCGCATGATGTGTTCGAGTGCATTTCTGATGCGGCCGTGAAAGCCGCGCCAGGGTGTCATTTCCTCGGCTTCGATAGTTGCTTCCACCCAGGCGCGCGCGGCGCGTTCCAGGAAGAACTGAAACTTCCGGCGATCGTGCCGCAGCTCGGGCCAGCCGGCTGCGAGCAGTTGTTCGGGCGTCTGCGATTTCGCGAATGTTTGCAAGATCACATCGCTGTCGTATTCATCGAACGCCGGCTCGATGCTGATCGCGGGCGCCGTTGCGCCGAGCTCCGCCGCGATGATCTCAGCGGTTTGCGTTTGCCTGTGCAACGAGCCCGAATAGATATGATCGATGCGTTCGCCCAGGGCCGCGAAATAGCGTCCCAGCTCGCGCACCTGCTCCTGGCCGGTGGCTGACAGCTGATCGTAGTTATCGGTACCGAATGAAGCCTGGCCGTGGCGAATCAGATACAGCGTGCTCATGCGTCCAGTGTAGCCGCTCTCGTATATAGTCGCGCCTGCGAATCAGCCCGCGAGGAGCGTATATGTCCCTGACCCGCATCGACGCCTACGAAGTGTTCTACGCAGCGAATTCGTTCTTTCCGCGCATCGCGCTGAAGGGGGCGGGCAATTACATCGGCATGCTGGTGTTCCTGCCCAACGGTGCGACGCTGCCGGCGGACACGGTGACCAAGGGACAGATCGTGCTGTACTACCACTTCGACCACTACGCGCATGCGCTCGACCTGCTGCGCAACGAGAAGCCCGTGTATCTGTACTACAACGGCTCGGGCAGCGGCTTCGAGAACGGCATCAAGACCATGGTGGAGAAGGTCGGCGAAGGCGAGATCACGCCGAAGGAATGACCGGCAAGAGTCACGCCTTTTGACGGGCGCCTCGAAAGGGCCTCGGCCGCTTTCGAGCATATAAACAGGAACGAAACGACGCACGGGCCTCTCCAGCACTGGAGAGGCCGACGTGAGATGGACTAGTTTCGAAACAAATCAACCAACCGGATTTCAACGAGTCGACGCGGTGCGCTTCTCGGCAGGCGCCGCATCGGCTGCGCCCAGGTCGGTGATCTCGACCGCCCAGGAACGTTCCGGCATTTGAGTTATTTCCACGCGCCCCACTTCTTTCGGTGGGCTGAACAATACCGCTGACGCCCACAGAGCAGCGCCGACCAGCGCAAACGCGCCGGCGACTCCGACTACATGCTCAGACTTGATGACCATGACGTGCTCCCCGCAGGGCCTTCCTTGACCCGCCTGTTACTGCCTTCGACCCGTTGTCACAATAGTCTCTTGACGTTTCTAGACCGTGCGTCACATCACACTGGTCCGCGATACGTGCGCCGAGAAATGCCCAAGCGAGACGTGGTTCTCAGCCGCCTGCGAGCCCTGTGAAATAGCTACACGGCGAGCGGAAATGGGGAAACGGGGCCGCCGGGAAGCGGCCGCCATATGTTCAATCGAGCGTCAGAACAGCTCGATTTCGCCGGCCTGGCCGATGCGGATGGTCTGCGTGCTCTGGTGGATGTGGTCGCGGGCTTCGTCGGCCGAGGCGCCTTCCACCATCATCTGGAAGATCTCTTTCTCTTCCTGGGTGCGGTACAGACGCTTGAGCGTGGTGTACAGCCGTTTCCACTGATCCTTCTGCGTGGTCTGGGCGCGGTCGCAGACGAACATCGCCAGCGTCGACATGCTGTAGCGGACGTGGCCGAGCCGCTGCGTCAGCTTGTCATAAAACTGGAACGCCACGATCGCCGCGCTCATCTGGCGCTCGATCGATTCCATTTGTTTCTTGAGATCCACGCCCTCGAACGCCTTGCGCTGCTCGGGCGTGAGCTTGGACGCCATGGCGTTGAGCGACGAGGCGCTCTCCGCCAGGCCGGAGAAAGCTTTGATGAGCGAGTCGACCGCGAGGTCGGATTCGCACATGGCCGATTCCATCTGCGCTTCGCAGAGCTCGAGCATGTGCGCGATCTGCTGCTCGGGCGTCCAATCCACGAGCGGCGCCGTATCGGCGTTCGCAGCGGCTTCTAGAGGGTTCGACGACATGTGCATGTTCACTAAAGATCGCGGGCGTGCGGAAGCTTCAGAGCACCCGGGCGATCGTCGCCAGCAGCTGTTCCGGATTGAACGGCTTGACGATCCAGCCGGTCGCACCGGCCTGCTTGCCGCGCAGCTTGGTTTCCTGGCCCGCCTCGGTGGTCAGCACCAGCATCGGCGTGAACTTGTAGGTGTCGAGGTTGCGCAGCTCCTTCACCAGCGTGATGCCGTCCATGCGCGGCATGTTGACGTCGGTCAGCACCAGATCGACGCCGCGAGTCTTGGCGAAGTCGAGCGCTTCGATGCCGTCAGCGGCCTGGATGACTTCATAGCCGGCACCTTCCAGGGTGTAGCGGACCATCTGCCGCATGGAAGCGGAGTCGTCCACGGCGAGAATGACTTGACTTGAGGCTCCAGACATTGCGAGTCGCTCCAAACATCCAGTGGTTATATGGGTCACGTCCCTGTGGCCATCGTGCGCCTGACGCGATTACGACCGTCCAGCCGAAGACTTGGACGGTTTGCCGATGTAACGGCGTTCGGTCACCCGAGTTGAGTAGGGAGAACCCGGAATGAGCGGCAGGTCGCAGTCCGCAGGCGCTTCGCGTTCGTGCTAGCGCGCGGCGAGCAGCGGAGCGAGGTCCGGCGCGGGCAGAGGCTGCTTTTTTCTGTTAAGCGGAATGTCGTACGTCACAGTTGCGCCATAGCGTTCCGGCGCGTGCGGATCGTTGCGACGCTTGTCGAACACCAGCAGTCGCGTGCCGAGCTGAAAGCTTTCTTTCAGGTCGTGGGTAATCATGAAGATGGTCATGCGGTTCGACTGCCACAGCCGCAGGATGATCTCGTGCATGTCGGCCGTGATGCCCGGATCGAGCGCGCCGAACGGTTCGTCGAGCAACAGGATCTTGGGCTCGCAGATGACCGACTGAGCGATCGACAGGCGTTGCTGCATGCCGCCCGACAGCTGCGAAGGATATTTGTCTCGCGCGGTGTGCAAGCCGATCGCTTCCAGCAAACTTTCCGCTTTCTCTTTCGCGGCCCGGCGCCTGGCGCCGAACAGTCGGCCGAGCCAGCGTGAGCCGGAGAATTCCAGCCCGAGCAGCAGATTCTCCATGACGCTCAGATGTGGAAACAGCGAGTAGCGCTGAAACACGATGCCGCGGTCCGGCCCGGGCTCGGCCGGAATCGGCTGGCCGTCGATCAGCAGCTGACCTTTGGTCGGCTGCTCGACTCCGAGCAGCATGCGCAGAAATGTAGTCTTGCCGCAGCCCGACGCACCGATGATGGTGACGAACTCGCGGTCGGCGATGTGCAGGTTCAAGTTTTCGAGCACGACCTGGTCGCCGTACTCCTTCCACAAATGTTTGACCGTGACCGACGCCATTGCTCAGCGCGCCTCGGCCCAGGGGAAGAATCTGGCCCTGGCGGCTCGCAGTAGCCAGTCCATCGTGTACGCGAGCAACGTGATCCATACGACGTAGGGCAGGATCACATCCATGGCCATGTAACGTCGGACCAGGAAGATGCGATAACCGAGGCCTTCGGTCGATGCGATCGCTTCCGCTGCAATTAGAAACAACCATGCCGAACCGAGCGTGAGCCGCATAGCATCGATCAATCTCGGCCACAGTTGCGGCAGGATCACACGCGTGGATAGCAGCCAGCTCGACGCACCCAATGTTTGCGCCTTCACCAACTGTTCCTTCGGCAACTCCGCCGCGCGCAGTGAAACGTCGCGAATGATGCAAGGCGCGACGCCAAAGACGATCAACGCGACCTTGGCCACTTCTCCCAGCCCCAGCACGATAAAGAGAATAGGGAGAATCGCCAGCGGCGGAATCATCGCCAGCGCCGCCACGAACGGCCCCATCAAGGAACGAATGTATGGAACCGCGCCAATCGCCAGCCCCGCCAGGATGCCGACCAACGCACTGATGGTCAGCGCGATCAGCAGGCGCTTGAGACTCGCTCCGGTGTCGAGCCACCACAGAACTTCGCCGCTGCGTCGATCTTCTTCGACGGCATAGGAGTTCAACGTATCCATGAGGGCGGCGGGTGCCGGCAGCAATTTATCGTCAGGATTCTCGGCAAGCCTCGCCGCCGAGCCAAAGAGATAGGCAGCGATGAGAATGAGAAACGGCAGCGCGCCGAGAGCCAGCGCACCGCCGCGAGACGGTTGCAGATTGACCAGCCGGGTCATGCCCTCGCGCTCTGTCTCACAACGCCCCGTCGGCCGCCATCTTCATGTAGGCAGCATCGAAACGCATTTTCACGCTCTTCGCATTCCCCAGCGTCTTGCCACCAGGAAACTCGATGCCAACAGCATCCGCGGTCTTGGCGCCTTCACCGAGCAGGCCATGATCGAAGGAGAACTTCCGCACCAGATCCATGGTCTTGAGCAAGTTCGGGCTGGTGGCGAACGCATGCGCTTCCGCCGGCGTCCAGAACATCTTGGTGGTTGCGAGCTGGCTATTGAAGCCAGCGACGTCGGTCCCGGAGGCCTTGGCCATGTGCTCCAGCGCCTTGGGATCCTTCGCGCTCATCACCTTGAGCGTCTCGTACCACGCGCCAACCAGCGCCTTCGCCAGCTTGGGATTGTCTTTCAACGTCGCCGTGTTCACGACCATGAGATCGATGATCTCGCCCGGGATCTTGCTGGAGTCGAACACCAGCTGAGCATCCTGGGCCGCGAGCAATTCGCTGAGCTGCGGTTTCCACGTGACGACAGCTTTGGTGTCCGCCGCCGCGTACGCACCAACGATATCTGCGTCCGAAGTGTTCACGACCTTGATGTCGCGCTCCTTCAATCCCGCCGTCTCCAACCCTCGCGCCAGCAAATAATGAGAGACGGACAGTTCCACCAGATTGACCGGCAGCCCTTTGATGTTTGCCAGCGTCTTGCCTTTGCCCTTGAGCACCACGCCATCGTTGCCGTTGGAGAAGTCGCCGATGATGAGCGCGGTGGAATCCACTCCACCAGCGGCGGGAATGGTCAGCAGGTCCATGTTGGTCATCACACAGCCGTCGAAACCGCCGGCGGTGTATTGGTTGATCGATTCGACGTAGTCGTTGACCTGGGTCAGCTGGATGGTGATGCCGTACTTGTCGGCCCACTTCTTCAGGATGCCGCTGTCGGCCGCGTAGTCCCACGGCATCCAGCCGACGTAGATGCTCCACGCGATCTTGAACGATTTTTTCTCGGCCGCATGAGCGGGCGAAAGCGCCATCCATCCCAGGGTGAGCAGCAGCGCGGCGGTACGAAGCAAACGATTCAACGGCACGAGCATGGGCGTCTCCTCTTGTTTTCACAGGCCACTCGATCGAGCGCCGGAAGACGCATCCCCTTTTTTCGAGCACACGGAGGGGCAGCGCCATACGGCACGCGCAAACCTCCCGGGGTTTTATCCCGCCGTGTATCCAGCCTTCTGAACTGGACTGCCTCTCTCGGACCAGCATCGCGTGCAGCGACCGGAACCCTAGACGCAATTTGCAGAAGGGTGGTTTGCAATTGACGTGCCGCTGCCGACGAGAAGCGGTTAGCGGTTGGCGGTTGGCTGTTAGTCCGAGAGGGCCGCATGTTTTGCGACGGTTGGGGTGTTTCCGCGTGCGCCGTATTGAGGCGAACATATTTTGTTCGCGCCTCGCATTGGTGCGTAGTGGCGCTCGATGCCTGGCGTGGTTGATATGAGCCAATCGATAGCATGCCGTGGCAAGCCGGTCTTTCACTAACCGTTAGCCGCTAACCGCCAACCGCTGTGCCCTTGGTACGCTCCTTGCTCTGCTGACTCCAAGTCAACGCGGACTAAGGAGCAAGTGATCGATGGCAGAAGGCGCGCCGTACTGGATGCTGTGGGAAGAGCTCGTGGTCGGCGGCGCGCATTGGTCGGGCCTGCTGCGGCGGGGCACGACCTTGCGTCTGACGGACGTGGCCGGCGGCGGCAATGTCTCGGTGCTGCTCTATAACTACGACGACCGGCTCGAGCGTTACAACATGGCCGACACGCTCAAGGCCCAGCACACCGCGTTCCTCACTCGCGCTTGTGTTTGTTACTCCGACATGGGCCGCGTGATCTGCTCGATCACCGACGACACCTGCGGCTGGCACGACACACTGTGCGGCGTCAGCAATGCCGCCCTGGTGAAAGATCGATACGGCGAAGCTCGCTATCAGGAGCATCGCAACGACTATCGCCGCAATGCCTACGACGGCTTCTTGAACGAGTTGGGCAAGTACGGCCTCGGCAAGCGTGACCTTGCCGCCAACATCAACTTCTTCAGCAAGGTGACGACCGATGACGTCGGTGGTCTGCACTTTCATGCGGGTCATTCGGCGCCCGGCGCGTACGTCGACCTGCGTTTCGAGATGAATGCGCTGGTCGTGCTCGCCGCCTGTCCGCACCCGTTGGATCCAGCGACCAGCTATCAGCCCAAGGAAATCCGGCTGACGACGTGGCATTCGCGCCCGGCGCCGCGCAACGATCCCTGTCGCACGCGGTGTCCCGAAAACGAACGCGGCTTCAGGAACACTGAAATGTGGTATCGCTGATGGCGCTCAAGGAAAGCACGCTCGATCCGGCCCGGGCCGCGCATCGCGAAATCAGTCCCGCCGGCGAACCTTGGATGGGCAGCATCAAGGCGGGTCAGCACTTCCGCATCGTCGATCTCGAAGGCAACCAAGCCGTCGACACTCTGTTCTATAGCAGCGCCTCGCTCGACGAACGCTACAGCGCGCAGGATACGATTCGTGCGCAGGGAAATATCTATCTCACCGGCGGCACGCGGTTGTTGTCGAACGAAGGCAATGCCATGTT
>JBEVKA010000464.1:0-3499 GCA_040509855.1 Steroidobacter sp. | reverse complement strand
CGGCTGAGATTGACCAGCCGCGCCAGCTCCTGCAGGCACACGTCCTGATCCAATCGCTCGTCCATATAGGTGATGACTCGCCGCACCTGCCAATTGGCCAGCCCGCGTCGACGCTGATCGTGCCACTCGACATCCGGGCGCGACGCGACCGCTGTCGCGACAGTTTCCGGGCTGGCATCCGCGATGTCCGGCGGGGCTTGCATGCTGAACATGGTAGCGCTTGCACGGCGCGTCGCTCTTGAACATTAGTGCGGCGGAATTGCCCGCCGTTGCGGTTCCAACGATCAGCGCGAGGGTAATTTGCTGCTGGCTTGATGCCGGGCGTAAACAGCCGGCGTGCACCCGAAGTAACGGCGGAATCGCCGGGTGAAATGCGCCTGATCGGCGTAACCGACCGCCGCCGCGATCTCCGCCAATGTGTGCTCGCCTTCCTGGATCATCCGCTGCGCGCGTTCCAAGCGAACGCGCTCCAGATACGCCATCGGAGTTTCACCCGTGCTCCGACGAAACATCCGCGCGAAATGAAAGCGACTCACGCCCGCGATTTCCGCGAGCCCCGTGAGACTGATCGCAGTAGCCTGTGCGTGCATCACGTCCAGCACTCTGCGCAGCGCCTGTGGTTCGAGCCCCGCCGGATCCGAGGAACGGTTGACCCGCTGCACGTTGAATCGTTGCACCAGGTGCCCGGCCAGTGCGCAAGACAAATAACCCGCGATGAGCTCCTGCACCGGATGCTGCGGCTGTTGCAGCTCGCGAGCGAACAGTCCCATGATGGGCTCGATGAATTCATCGCGCGCGCCAAAACAGTTTTGCAACTCGACGCGATTGGATTTGGTGAAGTTGGCGTCGGCCGCCTGCACGAGCACATCTTGCGGCACGCGAGCGAGCATGATCGCGCCCGGCCGATCCCAGTTCCAACGCGATTCGTAACCGCGCGGATGCACGGTGACATTGCCGGGAATGGACAGGCCCAGATGCTCCTTGCCCACACGCCGTTGCTTGAGGCGCACGGCGCCACTCACACGCATGGCGATGATGTCGTGATCGACCTCGGGTGAGATCACGGTGCCGCCAGCCGGCCAGTCGTGAAGGTGCACCGTCATGCCGGCCCAGGGCCGATCGACGCTCTTGGCCACCGGCGCCGGCGACAATTCGGCGACGATCCGGTCGCCCACGACTCGCGGTGGTTGAGTATTGTCGAGCTGCATGGCGAATCCCCTCGACGGCGGCGTGCTCACTGCACAAACTATAGCGCACTCCCAAGCTCGCGAGGCTCCATGACGATACAAGTAAGGAAGCTGAGGATCCTGGCCGCCTGCGGGGCGCTCGCTGTTTCCATGGCCTGTGCCGCCCAAACCCATTCGACTCCGTCGCCGAGCGAGTTCGAACCCGCCCTGCGCGATTTATGGGACCGCGGCTCCGAACGCTTTCTGCGCCGATGGCTCATCGCCAGCCCGATCAGCGCCGACGCCGCGCGCTCCATCGATCCAGTACAACGCGAGCCCGCCGCCGGCCAGGAGCTGGCTGCCGGCATTAAATGGATGCCGCACACAGCCTGGTCCAATGTCACCGATGTGAATGTAACTCCGCCGCGTGCCCCAGAAACGGATGACCGGCCCGTCGATCGATTCGTGTTCGTCGCGGGAACACTGGCCCAGACAGCAGCCGGAGCCGCGGATCTATCCATCGGCAGCCAACGGCCCTACTCGGTCTGGCTCAATGGCAAGCAGGTTCACAATCGTGAAGCGACGCAAACTTTCTCGCCCGACCAGGACCGCGTTCGCGTCGAACTGCAGGCGGGCAACAATGCCGTGCTGTTGCGCTTTCATGAGACGAGCAAGGGACCCTCTCAGTTCGCCTTGCGCGTCGTGCCTCCCGGCGCCGCTCTAAAACGGATGGATGAAATCTCACCGTCGCTCGTTTCTTCCGACGAGCAGAGTCTCGCGGTTCGCACTCACTTCACGACCGAGAGCGATGCCGCCCCCGTTACTTTGGAAGTCATTGCCGCGGGCGGAGATGTCGTCACACGCCAATCGGCGACTCGTGGTGAAACGATCAAGCTCGATCCCAAGAGCTGGCGCGATGGCGCATATGAGATTCGCCTGACCACCCAGAATGCCTGGAAGCAACGACAGGTTCGTTATCTCCCTTGGTACAAAGGCGACTCAATCGCCGCTGTGCGCCGATTGATCGCGACGGCCGACGCCGCAAAGGACGACGTGCCAGGTGACACCGTTCGCATGCTCGCGGCGATGGCCAAGGGTCGGCTCGGAGGATCGCTCGACAACGCGTCGCGCAACTCGTGGCGCTTGATTCATTCGCCGTTGATGGAATTCGAAGAGTTGCAGCTCGAATCGCAGGGCCGCGCAGCTCGGGTACGCGCCAGCGGTTTCGTGCGCATCGCGTACAACGATGAAATCGACGGCTCGACGCAATTCTGTCGCGCGTACCTGCCGGCGGAGTATTCCGCCAGCAAACAATGGCCGCTGATGCTCTCCCTGCACGGCTACAACCCAGCCAATCCTCAGTACGTCGACTGGTGGAGCGTCGATCAGCGGCACCATCCGGTTCCCGAGAACAAACCAACCATTTGGATCGAGCCGCACGGACGCGGCAACGCTCAGTACGTCGGCATCGGCGATCGTGACGTCATGCATTGTCTCGCCGAAGCCAAGCGTCTGTTCTCGGTCGACGACGATCGTGTCTATGTAACCGGCGAATCCATGGGCGGTCACGGCACCTGGGCGATCGTCACGCGCCATCCCGATGTGTTCGCAGCCGCTGCGCCAGTATTCGGCGGTTGGGATTTACGCGTCACCACGGTCAGCAACCCGGTGAGCCTTCCGCCGCCGGCAACTTCGCTGGAGGCTTACGGCTTCGAGCGCGCGAGTTCGTTCTCGAACGCCGAGAACCTGCTGCATGTACCGCTGCTGGTCATTCATGGCGACTCGGACCGAGACGTGCACGTAGCGAACTCGCGCCACGCCGTGCAACTGCTGCAGCGATGGGGCTACGACATTCGCTATCACGAAATGCCAGGCTGGGCCCACGAAGATCTCGGGCAGCAGGCGACGATTGCGGATTGGCTGCTGACGCATCGTCGCGTCACCTCGCCTTCCACCATCCGTCTGCGCTCGACGGATCTCACCTACGCCTCGGCTTACTGGATTCGCGTGCGTGCGCTTCAGAATCCGGGGGAAGTCATTCGGGTCGCTGCGGAAGTCTTGCAACCCGGCGTGGTGCGCATCGACACGACGAATGTCTCCGCGTTGACGCTCGACCTGCCCGCTTCTTTGCGTGGCTCAGGTGACAAATTACGCGTCGTATGGAATGGCGAGCCACGAGAGCTGAAAGCCAGCGGCGCTGCCGAGCTCGCTTCAGGATCCAGCGTTCCGAAGCCGCACAAACGCGCTGGACTCGAAGGTCCGTTGCCGGCCGTGCTCGCGACACCATTCATCGTTGTCGTCGGCACGACGTCGCCCGATGCACGCATGCGCGA
>JBEVKA010000463.1:0-7886 GCA_040509855.1 Steroidobacter sp. | reverse complement strand
CAACGGTGACGTGCTGTATTCGGTCGCGAAGTTCGAACCGTACGGTCAGCTGTCCGGTAGAGACGTCGAGGAGTTGCGTGCCGGTGCTCGCGTCGCTGTCGACGAAGCCAAGCACGATCCCGCGGATTTCGTGTTGTGGAAGCGCGCCAAGCCGGGTGAGCCGTCGTGGCCCTCGCCGTGGGGTGAAGGCCGCCCCGGTTGGCATATCGAGTGCTCCGCGATGTCGCTCGACATCCTCGGCTCGCATTTCGATATTCACGGCGGCGGCATGGACCTCAAGTTCCCGCATCACGAAAACGAGATCGCGCAGTCGTGCGCGGCCACCGGCGATTCCTTCGCGACGCTGTGGATGCATAACGGCTTCGTCAACGTCGACGACGAAAAGATGTCCAAGTCGCTGGGCAATTTCTTTCGCATTCGCGACGTGCTGGATTCCGGCCACCTGCGCGATCCGGAGGTGCTGCGTTTCTTCCTGGCGTCGAGCCACGATCGCGGCCCGATCAATTATTCGCTGGTGCAGATCGAGCAGGCCGACGCCGCGTTGTGCCGGCTCTACACGGC
Organism: Steroidobacter sp.; assembly: GCA_040509855.1. Taxonomy (GTDB): domain Bacteria; phylum Pseudomonadota; class Gammaproteobacteria; order Steroidobacterales; family Steroidobacteraceae; genus Steroidobacter. Next base: position 7,325 of record JBEVKA010000463.1, on the reverse strand, counting down.
GCTGCGCGATGTCGTGCCCGCGAGCATCGTCAAGCCGAGCGAGGCGACGCATCGTTTCGAAGCGGCCATGGACGATGATTTCAACACGCCCGATGCCATCGCAGCGTTGCAAACATTGGCCACCGAAGTGAACCGCGCCAAGAGCGCCGGCGATGCCGCCACTGCGAGCGCGCTCGCGGCCGAATTGAAATCGCTGGCCGGCGTGATTGGATTGTTGCAACTCGCCCCGGAAGAATTCCTGCGCAAGTCCAAGTCGAGCGATACGAGCCAATCCGGACTGACCGATGCGGAGATCGAACAACACATCGCCGCTCGCGTCGCGGCTCGCGCCGCAAAGAACTTCAAAGAGTCGGACCGGATCCGCGATGAGCTCGCGGCAGCGGGCGTGCTCCTCGAAGACAAGCCCGACAAAACCACCACCTGGCGCCGTGCTTGAGGCATGAGTAAAGCGGCGGACGAATTCGACGTCATCGTGATCGGTGCCGGCGCCGCAGGCATGGCTGCAGCGGCGCACCTCAGTCGTCATCACAAGTCCGTTTGTATTCTCGAAGCGCGCGAGCGGGTTGGCGGACGTATCTTTACGATCCGTCCCCGGGGCAATGCATTTCCGTTGGAGCTGGGCGCCGAGTTCATTCACGGCGAATCCGAGGCGGTGTTCGAACAGTTGCGTCGCTCGGGGGACGTCGCAGTCGATGCAGCCCATTCGCGGCATCGGGCGCGTCAGCCTGGCGAGTTGAAGCAGGCTGAGGATCTGTTCGAGAACATGAGAGAGCGGCTGAGTCGCATACCGAAACCGCGCTCCGACCTACCTTTCGCAGAGTTCCTGGAGAAGCACCGTCGTTCGTTGTCGCCAGAGATTCGTGCCTTCGCGACGATGCTGGTGCAGGGATTCGACGCCGCCGATCCGGCGCGCGCGAGTGCAAAGGAAATTCTCAAGGAATGGGCGGGCGGCATTTCTGCGGACGCGCCGACGTTCCGGCCGCAGCGGGGTTATGGTTCGATCATCGATTCGCTGGTGGGGCGTCTCGACCCACAGAAAGTATGTTTGCAGCTTCACAGCATCGTGACCGAGGTTCGCTGGCAGCGAGGTCAGGCGCATGTGCTGTTCACACGTCACGGGGAACCGATGGAGGTTCGCGCGAAGCAGGCGATCGTGACATTGCCGCTGGGAGTGATGCAGCTGCCGCCGCTCGCGCCGGGAAGTGTGCTGTTTTCGCCAGCGCTGCCGCGTAAACAGCAGCCGTTGTCGCGATTGATAATGGGGCCCGTCATCAAGCTCGCGCTGTGTTTCAGCAAACCGTTCTGGGCCGAAATCGAGGATGGCCGTCATCGCGACGTGGCGTTTTTCCATGCGCAGGGCGCGCCGTTCCCGACTTTCTGGAGCACCCTGCCGGTGCGTTCATCGGTGTTGTACGCGTGGAGCGGCGGGCCGAATGCGTCTCGCATCGTCGCTCGCACCACGGATGAAGTGCTGCGTCCCGCGCTTGCCAGCCTGGCTCAGTTGTTCGGTAAGAACAGAAACTATCGTCGCTTGCTGGAGGGCGTCTACTGGCACGACTGGCAGAACGATCCGTATTCGTGCGGCGCCTATGGTTACGCGGGTGTGAACGGTGGGCCGGCGCGCAAACAGCTGGCGCAGCCGGTAGAGCAAACATTGTTCTTTGCCGGCGAGGCGATGGACGAGGAAGAGTCCTCCAGCGTCGGCGGCGCACTCAATACCGGTTGCCAGGCTGCCGAGCAGGTGCTGGCGAGCGAGTGATCGATTATTCCTCCTCGGCTTCGTCGTCCTCCTCGTCGTGACGATTGGTGAATCGCGCATTACCCAATCCGGTACCGATAGTCAGGACGCCCCAATGTTTGAAATCCCGCATCCAGGGTACTTCGCTCAGCCCCTGCACCACGGCGTCGTTATGCATGACGATGACGGTCTCGTGCTCGCCGATCTTGGGAATCGACTCGCGCAATAGTTGTGGCAGGTTGAAGCTCTTGTGTTCCCAATCGCCTGGCAGATTCTGCGCGCCGCGCTCGATGGAACCATCCTGACGAATCACGCCGGGGCAGCCGATGCCGATGAATGGCGCCAGATTCGCGCCGTCCTTGTCCGCGCGCCGGATCAAACCTTTGAGCATGTCGACCAGCCGTTGCACGGCGTCCTCGCGCTCGGGCTGATCTTCGCTATGCCGCCACAGCTCGAAGTGGCCGACCGTCGCTTGTGAATAGTCCGCGCCTTTCTTGCGTCGAAGCTCGACGATGCCCGCGCGAATGTTACTACCGCCGATGTCGACCGCGAGAATGCTGTCGTGTCCGGCGAGGATCCACGACGGCACCAGTTGAATGCAGCCGATCAAGCCGCCGTGATCGGAATCATGACGGATCGGCCGCAGCTCGATGTCGTGACCATCGGCTTTGAGCAGCACCGAGGTGCGTCCGATCGCCAGCTCGCCGATGCGGCTCTGGCGCAGGCCGCCGCCGACCACGATGGCCTCGGTGTCCTTCCAATCCTTGAGCTTGAGAAAGCGCCGGATCACCTGAGCGAACTCCTGCGCGAACTCTTCGATCGCCGCGTGAATCAGGCCCGCGGCTTCGGCGTCGCCTTCGGTGTGCACCTTGTCCCAGTGTTTCTTGCTGATCTCTTCGCTGGGTTTCTCTCCCAGCGGATCGTCGCCGGTGCGGCTGACGCGTTCGCGCCATTCATCGAGAATGGCCTGGAACGCACGTCGGCTGGCGCGATCACCTACGAATCCCTCGGCGCTGCGCATCTCGGCGTTGTAGGCGTCGACCACCACCATGCTCAACACTGTGCCGCCGTGCGCGAGCAGAGTGGGCGCGGCATCTGTCGGCTGCTTCGTGGTCTTCTTGGTCACGTCTGTCCTTTGGAAATGAAGCGCTGCTTCAACATCGACAGGGTGGTGTCCAGCAGCACCAGTGTCGCGATCACAATCGCGCCATTGGTGATGGAGAAATCGGTGGACAGCAACGCTTGCTGCGTGGCTTCGCCGATGATGAGCAACAAAATGAAATCGAACACCGTGACCTGCGCGAGCGTGCGTTTGCCCGCGATGCGCATAATGCGCCACCACCCGGATAGTTCCTACGCGCGCAGGTTGGCGAGCTTGGTGATGAGCTGGCAGCGAAGGCCTTGTGGGTGATAGTCGACGTCGACCTTGCCGAGAAAATCATCCGCCAGCACATTCTCGATCAACAGCGAGCCGAAGCCACGGCGCTCCGGCGGAATTACGGTCGGGCCGTTGCTCTCGACCCAAGTGAGTCGGAAGTTCTCACCTTCGTCGCCGGGCTCGATGCTCCAGCGAAGCGTCACTTCGCCGCCCGCCCGCGACAGCGCGCCATACTTCATCGAGTTGGTGGCGAGTTCGTGCAGGCACATGCTGAGCGTGAGCGCTTGCCTGGCGTGCAGAGTCAGCGGAGGACCTTGCGCGCAGATTTCGCCGAGCGCACCGATGTGTGGCGCCAATGCACCTTCCACGATCGAACCGATGGGCGCTTCGTTCCACTCGGTCTCCGTCAGCACATCGTGCGCGCGCCCCAGTGCTTTTATTCGTCGGGATAGCATCGAGCGCGCGTCTGCCACAGAGCTCGCGTTGCGGAATGTTTGATCGGCGATGCAGTTGACGATGGTCAACATGTTCTGGATCCGATGCGCCAGCTCGTTGTTGATGAGTCGGGCATGACGCTCGGCGCGCACCTTGGCGGTGGTTTCGATGACGGTGTCGAGGAAACCGGCGACCTGACCATCGTCGTCGCGGATCGGGCTGTAGCAGAACGTGAAATAGGTTTGTTCCGGGTGACCCGAGCGTTCCACGCACAACGCGAAGTCCTCGATGAACGTGGCTTCGCCGGCGTAGGCCCGCTTGGCGAGCGGCGCGACGGTCGACCAGGCTTCCGGCCACACATCGGGAAAGGATCGACCTTGCGCCGATGGCTTCCGGCCGAGTATCGGCAGGAATGCATCGTTGTGAATCATGATTTGTTGCGATCCCCACACGATGCATTGAGGAAACGCTGACTCCAACATCGCGCCGGTCATGGTGCGCAAAGACCGCGACCAATTCGGAATTGGTCCCAGCGGATTCTTCGACCAGTCGAGGCGACGAAGCGTCTCGGCCGCACGGCTGTGACCGAGAAATGTATCTGTGGTATCGGCTGCCGCCATCAAGCGAGGTCCTACACTGCTAGGCGAACTGGCTCTTGCAGCTGAACTGTAGTGGCGGGCAAATGTTCCCGTGGAATCGCCGCAGTTGTCTTTGCAACAGAGAATATTTCTTTGTTGTCTCGCGTCATGGTCAACCAGGTGTGTCATGAATTTCGTGGTCGCGGAGAAAACCACGATGCAGTTTGGAACGCGATGAGCAAATACCGACAGATGTCGCGCGAGGGACGGCTCATTGACCACAGGACAATCTGGCGGTGGCCTTCGATGTCCTGACCGCGAAGGGGCTTCACGCTGCGGCTCACGTATTCAGCAAGCGAGCCGCGCCCATGCGCTAACCCGACGCGCTTTGAACATATCGGCAGCGTTTTCAGGGCCGTCTGCGGCTATCATGGGTGGGTCGAACCAGGGGGGAACGATTCAATGATCCGTCGCAGACTGTTTTGGTTATCGTTAATGTTGGGCTTGTCGGCACCGCTGGGCGCGGTGCAGGCGAATGACGCGCCCGTGCTCGGCAAGATCGTCCGTAACGATCCGGCATTCGACCAGCTGGTCGCGCCGGGCGCGGTCATCGAGCTGCTGGCCGAGAAGAAGTTCCAGTGGGCCGAAGGGCCGATCTGGGACGGAGCGAAACGTCGGCTGCTGTTTTCCGACGTGCCGAAAAACGTGGTCTGGGAGTGGTCCGAGGCTGGCGGCCTCAAAAAATTCCTCGAGCCTTCGGGCTACACGGGCACGGAGCCGTTCACGGGCCGCGAGCCTGGCTCGAACGGACTGACGTTCAACAAGGCGAGCGAACTCGTTCTGTGCCAGCACGGCGACCGGCGCGTGGCCAGGCTGGTCGGCGGCAAGTTCGTCACGCTGGTGGATCGATACCAGGGCAAGCGCCTCAACAGTCCCAACGACGTCGTGGTCAAGTCGAACGGCGACGTTTATTTCACCGATCCGCCGTATGGCTTGCCGAAAGGTGCGGAGGATCCCGGGAAGGAACTGGATTTCCAAGGTGTCTACCGACTCAACGCGCGTGGCGAAGTCACATTGCTCACGCGTGAGCTGAGTCGCCCCAATGGCATCGCGTTCTCGCCCGACGAGAAAACGCTCTACGTCGCCAACTCCGATCCGGACAAGGCGATCGCCATGGCGTATCCCGTCAAGGACGACGGCACGCTCGGCACGGGCAAAGTCTTGTTCGACTGGACCAAGGCGGCGCAGGACAAGCAGCCAGGATTGCCCGATGGCATGAAGGTCAGTCGCGACGGCACCGTCTGGGCGACTGCGCCCGGCGGTGTGCTCGTGTTCTCCTCGGCCGGCAAACATCTAGGCACGCTTGCGACCGGCGTGCCGACCGCGAACGTGGCGTTCGGCGATGACGGCAGCACGTTGTATATCACCGCGGACAAGAACCTGGCTCGCGTGAAGACGAAGGTGAAAGGATGGTGAGGACAGTCGCGCTACTCGCCCTGACATTGACCACGACTTGCGCTCCGATGGCGAAGCGCGAAGCCGCGGTCGATCCCGAAGCGGAAAAACAAGCGATTCTCGCCGTTATCGCTCGCATGGAACGGGCCTGGAATAGCGGCGACTTCCGCGGCTACATGGAAGGCTTCGCCAACCCCGATGTGATCTTCGTCTCGCGCGGCCAGTTCCAAAAAGACTGGCAGGGCACGCTCGATCATTACATTCGTGACTACGGTGGTTCGGAGGACATGCGCGGCAAGTTGCATTTCTTCGATATCAAAATCGAGCTGTTGTCGCCGGACGCCGCCCAGCTCATCAGTCGATATCAGTTGGATCGGTCGCGCAATCCACAAGATGGCATCAACACCCGCTTGATGCGCAAACGCGATGGCAAGTGGGTGATCGCGCTGAATCATGTGTCGTCGCGCGAGCCGGTGGGCTCGAACTAGAAAGGGATCGGCAGTGCAGTCGTTGCGAGCATTTTTTGGCAGTCGTCGTTTCCTGGTGTTGAGTTTGCTGTGGCTGGTCGCCATGCCGGCCGGAGCGGATGACGCGCGAGGAACGTTACAGCTCAAATATCTGGGCGCCGCCGGCTGGGAGCTGAAGGCCAACGGCCTGGTGGTGCTGATCGATCCCTATATCTCGCGGATCAAATATGACGGCGAGGGCGAGGCCGACGATCCCAGAAAGCAGTTCGAGATGACGGACCTCGCCGAGTCCGATACCCCGCTGATCGACAAGATCATCACCAGGGCGGATTTCATTCTGGTCCATCACACGCACCCGGACCATGCGCTCGATGTGCCGTACATCGCCAGGAAAACCGGCGCCAAGATCATCTGCACCGACTCCGCGCGAAATTTGTTTCGTGCCGCGGGTGTCCCCAAGGAGCAGCTGTATGCGGTTCGCGGCGGCGAGGATTATCAGTTCGATAATTTCTCGGTACGGGTGATCCCATCGCTTCACTCGGCCCTGGCCGGAAAACATTATTTCAATGCCCGGCAGCATGGACCGGATTTCCAAGGGCCGCTGCGGATCGAGCACTTCATCGAAGGTGGCTCGCTGATGTTCCTGTCTCGCATCAACGGCGTCGAGGTGCTGTCGATGGGCTCGATGAACTTCATCGAGAACGAGCTGCGCGGCATTCGGCCCGATATTTTGCTCGCCGGCGCCGGCTCCTCGCGCACCGAAATATACAAGTACACCGAGCGTCTGCTGTCCGCCACGGGGCAGCCGCGCATCGTCATCCCGACTCACTGGGACACATTCACCGTTCCGTATGAGAGCAAAGCCGCCCTGGCGCTAGCGCGGAAAGAGAAGGCTGATCCGTTCATCGCCGAAGTCGCCGCGGCCTCACCCAAATCCCGCGCTCTCGTCCCAGTCCATCTCCAGACCATCACCGTCAGGAACGGAGTTGTCGCGGCGGAGTAACGATCGATGGACCGATCCCCATGAGCAAACCTCGCAAACGCTTCGTCGCCAAAGCCGAACCCGGCGCCGGCTGGCGGATCTGGGACAACCAGCAACATCGCTGGTGGGGCGAGCGCTATGAAAATTTACCCGAGCAGCTGCTCGATGAGCTGAACGGCGAGAAGCGGTCGGTGGAGCTGGGCGGCTTGCAGAGGCGCACGCCTCGGAAGCGGTAGTTGGCGGCGTGAGCTAGCTCTGCGAATCACCGGTGGCAGACTTCGCGAGTACCGCA
>JBEVKA010000462.1:0-11605 GCA_040509855.1 Steroidobacter sp. | reverse complement strand
GCAGTGATGCGCACTCGGCGGCGGGCGTAACGGGCGGCGTTTTCGATCAGCGCGCCGGCGGTTTCCAGCAAGTCCTCGACGGCGATCGGCAGGCGCAAGTCGTCGGGAACGTCGACTTCGAACACCAGCTGGGCACCGAACTCGGTTTTTTCCACCACGCCGACCAATGATTCCAGCACTGGCAGCGCCACCACGCTGTCACCGCTCGGAGCAACTCGGATCGCAGCGGCGCGGCTGCGAGCAAGCTCACCTTCGATGGCTGAAGTTGCAGCGGCGATCGCCTGATCGAGCCCATCAGCGGCTGCAATCGCTCCGGCTTCGCGTGCACGACGACTTTGCGCCGACAGAGCGGCAAGCGGTGTTTTCAGTCCGTGAGCCAGATCAGCAGCCCGACGACGAGCACGACCGAGATCGTGCTCGCGTGCGTCTGCAAGCTCATTGATGGCACGAGTCAGCGGTTCGATCTCGGCCACATGCGACGCGGCCATGCGCTCGCGAGGATTGCGCTTCAATGTTTCTACTTCGTCGCGCACGTGACGTAATGGCCGCAAGCCAAGCTCGACTTGCACCCAAGCCGCCGCCGCGAGAATCACCCATAGCAGCGCGAGAAACACCGCAAGCTCCTTGCCAAACTCTTCACGCGCTTCGTGCAACGACTTCTGTTCGTGCGCGAGCTGCACCAGCACCTCGGAGCCGCCGTGTTCCGGCCGAATGATGCGTTCCACCAGCAGCACGTGCTGATCGAACGGACCTGCGGCGATGCTGTGATGCCATTCGAGCGAGCTGACATTCACGGGCGAAGGCAAATGTTGATCCCACAGCGAGCGCGAGCTCACCGTGCCTTTGGCTGTCGACACCTGCCAATACAAGCCGCTGGCCGGTGCGGAGAATCGCGAGTCGCCGGGCTCTTGTTCCAGCACCGGCGCGCCGTCGGCGGCAATGGACAGGGCAGCAGCGAGCTGCAAGCCATCGCGAATCAAATCGGCTTCGATGCGTCGTTCGACGTGACGTTCGAACAGCAAAGTCATCGCCACCCAGGCGGCGGCCAACGCCAGGAAAATCGCGATCGCGGCGCCCAGCAGGAGCCGAACACGCAACGATCGTGGCATTGCCGCCAATCTCACTTACACGCCACCAGCGAGCAGATAGCCGAAGCCGCGACGAGTCTCGATCACCTGCGGCCCCATCTTACGGCGCAAGCGTACGACCAGCGCTTCGATGGCGTTCGAATCGCCGGGCTCGTCGACACCATACAAATGTTCGGCCAGCTCGCCGGCCGATACAGCTCGACCGGACTGATGCGCCAGATAATCGAGGAAACGAAATTCGAGCTGTGACAAACGGATCGGCCGACCCGCATACGTTGCGGACATGCGATGCGTGTCGAGCATGAGCTGGCCGATCTCGATGGTCGATGAAGCTCGGCCGGCAGCGCGACGTACGAGCCCCCGAACGCGGGCAATCAATTCACCCATTTCGAACGGCTTGCCGAGATAATCATCCGCGCCCGCTTCGATGCCGGCGACCTTCTCGGTCCAATCATTGCGAGCGGACAGGATCAACACTGGAAATGTTCGTTCCGAGCCGCGCCAGCGTGTCAGTACCGACAAGCCATCGATGCGCGGCAGGCCGAGATCGAGCACCGCGACGTCGTAGTCTTCGACGCTGCCTTTGTACCAGGCGTCCTCGCCTTCGACTGCGACGTCCACGACGAAGCCGGCGCCGGTCAACGCTTGCGCCAGGTCCTGCGCTACAGCCGCTTCGTCTTCTATCACCAACGCGCGCAATCAATCGTCCTCTATCTTCAACACGGTGCCGGTGCGCGCGTCGATTTCTACTTCGCGTACACGACCGGTGCTGGTGAGAATCTTGATCTCGTACACCAATGTCTTGTCCTCGTCGTCCAGTTCCACTTCGATCACGTCGCCGGGCACTTCCTTGCTGGCGATCGCAAGGATCTTCACCAGTGGCAGCACCTCGCCGCGCTGGAGGGCTTCCCGCACGGACTTGTGTTCGCTGGATCGGTGTTTCTTTTCCTCGGCCGCGCCCACAGATGCGCTCATGGCGAGCGTGCCAGCGAGCAATAACTGGGTGACGAAACGGCTGAATTTCATGGCGCTACTGTGACCGCGGCCACCTGACGCGAAGCTGACGTCGAACGGCGGGCTGCCGTCAGCAACCCACGCGTAGATTGGCCCCTCGATTCGGAGCAGTTTTACACAGGAGAAATGACATGACCAAGTACATCAAGGGCCTGTTGGCGGCGACGCTGATCGTGGGCAGTGCTGGCGCAGCGGTCTGGGCGCAGAACGCAGCAGTGGAGCAACCCGCCAAGGTGACCGTGCCTGCGAACGTGCTGAGCGTTGGCGACATCGAGAGCCGCCTCACCGCTCAAGGCATCAAAGTGAAGGAAGTCGAAATCCGCGACCTGATCGCGGAAGTCGAGGGCTACGATGCCCAGGGACGCGAAGTGGAATTGGTGATCGATCGACGCACCGGCGACACGCTGGCGCACAAGTACGATCGCTGATCTGATCGTGGCAGAGGGGCGCAGCACGCGCCCCTCTTTGGAACGTTACTTCTCGGCAGCGGACGCTTTGAGTGTCTGCACGACCGTCAGCGCCGCCATGTTCACGATTCGGCGCACCGTCACCGACGGCGTCAGGATGTTCACCGGCGCCGCACAACCCAACAGGATCGGGCCGATCGCGACGTTCTGACCCGCGGCCGTCTTCAGCAAGTTATAAGAAATATTGGCCGCATCCAGGTTCGGCAGCACCAGCAGGTTGGCCGATCCCGTCAATGTCGTCTCCGGTAACGCCGCTTTGCGCGTGGCTTCATCCAGCGCCGAGTCGCCGTGCATTTCACCGTCGATTTCGAGCTGAGGTGCACGAGCGCGAACGAGGTCCAGCACACGACGCATCTTCTGCGCTGACGGCGCGTCACTGCTGCCGAAGTTGGAATGTGAGATCAGCGCGACTTTCGGCTCGATGCCGAAGCGGCGTACGCCTTCAGCGGCCATCACCGTGATCTCGGCGAGCTGCTCGGCGGTCGGGTCGAGATTCACGTGAGTGTCGACGATGAACAATTGCCGACCCGGCAGCACCAGTGCGCTCATCGTGGCATACACGCTCGCGCCCGGCGCATGGCCCAGCACGCGGTCGATATAACGAAGATGCCGCACGACGCTGCTACTCGTGCCGCAGATCATGCCGTCGCCTTCGCCCTTCTTGAGCAGCATGGACGCGATCAACGTCGAGCGGCGGCGCATTTCCAGTTTCGCGTACTGCGCCGTGACACCCTGGCGGCCCATCAGGCGCCGGTAGTCTTCCCAATATTCGCGATAGCGCGGATCGTTTTCCGGATCGATGTGGACGAAATGTTCGTCGCGCTTCAAACGCAGGCCATATTTCTTGAGGCGCATGTCGATCACGCCGCGACGGCCGATCAACACCGGCCGCGCCAGCTTTTCATCGACCAGGATCTGCGCGGCCCGTAGCACGCGCTCTTCCTCGCCTTCAGCGAAAATGATGCGCGAACGTTCCGCGGGCACGCGGCGAGCAGCAGCGAACACCGGCTGCATGAACGTACCGCTGTGATAAACGAACTGCTGCAGCTTCTGCTCGTACGCATCGAAGTCCTGAATCGGACGCGTCGCGACGCCGCTTTCGATCGCAGCCCTCGCCACCGCCGGCGCGATCTTCACGATCAGGCGCGGATCGAACGGCTTGGGAATGATGTATTGCGGACCGAAGTTGAGATTCTCGGTGTTGTAGGCGCTCGCGACGATATCGTTCTGTTCCTGACGCGCCAGCTCTGCGATTGCATGCACGGCGGCGACTTCCATCGCGCGCGTGATGGTCGTCGCGCCGACGTCGAGCGCACCCCGAAAAATGTAGGGGAAGCACAGGACGTTGTTCACTTGATTCGGATAGTCGGTGCGGCCCGTCGCCATCACCGCGTCGCTGCGTACGGCCGCAACTTCTTCCGGCAGGATTTCCGGCGTCGGATTCGCGAGCGCCAGGATCAGCGGCCGCGGCTTCATGGTCGCAACCATCGGCGGCTTCAATACACCGCCAGCCGACAAGCCGAGGAAGATGTCGGCGTCGACCATCACTTCGGCGAGCGTGCGCATGGAGGTCGGCTGCGCGAAACGTTCCTTCTCAGGATCCATCAACTCTTTGCGGCCCGTGTAGACGACGCCCGCGAGATCCGTCAGCCAGACATTTTCGCGAGGCAAGCCGATGTCCACCAGCAAGTCCACGCAAGCCAACGCCGCCGCGCCCGCGCCACTCACGGCGAGCTTCACGGATTTGATGTCTTTGCCCACGACCTGCAGGCCGTTCAGCACCGCGGCCGAGACGATGATGGCGGTGCCGTGCTGATCGTCATGAAACACCGGGATCTTCATGCGCTCGCGCAGTGCTCGCTCGATGACGAAACACTCGGGCGCCTTGATGTCTTCGAGGTTGATGCCGCCGAAGGTCGGCTCGAGCGCGGCGATGACGTCGATCAGGCGCTCCGGGTCGCGCACGTCCAGCTCGATGTCGAATACATCGATGCCGGCGAACTTCTTGAACAGCACCGCCTTGCCTTCCATCACCGGCTTGGCAGCCAGCGGGCCGATCGCGCCCAGGCCCAGCACGGCCGTGCCGTTGGTGATGACCGCAACCAGGTTGCCCCGGGCGGTGTAGCGAAATGCATCCAGCGGATCGGCGGCGATCGCCTCGCAGGCGGCGGCCACGCCGGGGGAATAGGCAAGCGCCAGATCGCGCTGGTTGGTCAGCTGTTTAGTGGCCGTGATGGCCAGTTTTCCCGGTGTGGGGCGCTCGTGATAGTCGAGCGCCGCCTGGCGCAGATTGTCGCGGGCGTTGGCTGACAGGGAGCTGTCTTGACTCATTTCGAAGCGAAGTCGGTGTCCTACGGAGGGCCGACACTCTATTCGAATTGCGCCTGCGGCGCAGCTTTGGGATCGGGCTGCGCCCCGCGATAGGGCAGCGGTCGACTAGAACGACTTGCCGTCCACCGGTGTGCGCTTGATGGCGGCGAGGTCGAAGTCCTCCAGGCAGCGGACATTGATGGCCGCGGTCTGGCCGGTCTTGGGACTGTTGCCGAAGCCGAACGGCGCGCAGCCACAACGCTTGCAAAAGCGATGTTCGATGACGTGCCGGTTGAACATATACGTGCCCAGCTTGGCGTCGTCGGTCTTGAGCGTGAAGCGTTCGCGAGGCACGAATGTGAGCAGGTAACCTTTACGGCTGCAATGCGAGCAATTGCATTCGATGACCTCCTTGAAGTCGCCCTCGAATTCGAACGCGACGTCCCCGCAATGGCAGCTGCCTGTGTATTTCATAGTGATACCGGAATGGCAAAGGTGTGAGTGGGTGAGTAGTCCTGTACTTCGAGCACTCGATCCTGAATGTCGCCGACCATCTGACCATGTTCCGCAGCCGTGCGTTTCTTGATCGCCGCCCACTCGGGGTCGGCCATGAACCTGGCCCAGCGATCCGTGAGCGTCGCCCGATCCGGCCATTGCAACAAATAGACGAACTCGGTGCGGCCATTATGCTTGGTTTCCCAGATGGCGAGAATCTTGAAATCGTATTTGGCCATGATGCGCATGGCGTGATCGCGAAACCGCGCGTGGAACGCTTGTTTGTTGTGCTCGAAGATCTCATAAGTGCGCAGCTGATGAATCACCGGAGACTCGTCGGCAGCGTGAGCGGGCGCGAGCGACGTCACCAACGCGAGCAGCAACGCAAACAGCGACACGGTTCCTTTACTCATGCGGATCTCCTCCTGTAGAAGCCATCAAGACCGCCTGCAGATTCGCCAGCGTATCGGCCTCCGCGGCCGGCTTGTCGGTACGCCAACGTAAAATGCGCGGAAAGCGCAGTGCTATTCCGGATTTGTGCCGACCCGAGGCAGCAATGCCTTCGTACGCCAGCTCGAATACCTGAGTTTGCTCCACCGAGCGCACCGGGCCGAATTTTTCCACGGTGTGCGCGCGAATCCAACGATCCAGCTGTTCGACTTCCGGATTGCTCAAGCCGGAATAGGCTTTCGCGACCGGCACTAGCTCCTGGTCTCGCCACACACCGAATGTGTAGTCGGTGTAAAGATTCGAGCGGCGTCCCTGGCCGGGCTGAGCATAGAGCATCACGGCGTCGAACGCGTGCGGCTCGATCTTCCATTTCCACCATGTGCCGCGCTGGCGGCCTGTGCCGTAAGGTGAGTCGAGCGCTTTGAGCATCAAGCCTTCGACGTTGCGTTCGCGCGAGACGGCTCGCGCTGCTGCTAACTGTTCCCAAGTCGCTTCCGTCACCAAGGGTGAAACTTGTAACAGAGGCGAGGCTGTGGCCAGGAGTCGCTCCAATTGCGAACGACGCTCGCGCAAAGGCTCGGTGCGTGAATCCGTGCCGTTCAGCTCCAATAAGTCATAGGCCAGGAAACGCACCGGCACGGCTCCCAGAATGGCGGCGGTGAGTTTCTTCCGGCCGATGCGCTGCTGGAGCAATGCGAACGGTTGCACGCGGCCGTCTTTCCAGGCGACGACTTCGCCGTCGAGCACGACGCCATCGGGAAGCGAAGCCGCGGCATCGACGATCTCGGGAAAGCGCTCGGTGATTTTCTCCTCGCCGCGCGACCACAGGTGACATTCGCCAGCGCGGCGGATGAGCTGGCCGCGAATGCCGTCCCATTTCCATTCAGCTTGCCAGTCCGCGCGTTCACCCAGTTGCGCTGGATCGCCTTCCAGCGGCGACGCGAGAAAGAAAGGATAGGGAACAGCGGGATCGGTGCGAGGGCTCTCGGCTGCATGCAACGCTTGCCAGAACGTTGCGCCGGGCTGCCAGTCGCCCATGAGCCGGCCCGCCAGCTCGGTGCGCTCTATGCCCGTCACGTCGGCCAAAGCACGCGTCACCAACAGTTGTGACACGCCGACGCGCAGTTCACCAGTCAGCAGTTTATTCAGCAGGAAACATTGGCGATAGGGCAGCTCGCGCCACCAACCGACGATGTTTCGCTGCTGTACTTCCTCGCCCGCATCACGCAGCGGAAGCAAACGTTCTTCGATCCAGTCGGCGAGCGATGTGTCGTCGCTGGATTCGGCGTGGGCGCTGCCGGCGGTCAGCAGTGCGATCGTTTCCGCGAGATCGCCGACCGAGCTGTACGACTCCTCGATCAGCCACTCCGGCAGCGCCGCTTCGGCGATCAACCAGCGTTTCAGCAGCGCCGGGCCGATAAAACGTTTGAGGCGTCGGCCGGACAGCATATAAGTCGCCCACGCCGCATCGGCCGGCGGGGCTTCGCGAAAATAGCGCGCCATCGCCGCGACTTTCAGATTGGTCGACTGGGTCGTGTCCAGCTCTTCGTAGAGTGACGCGAACGCCCTCATTGCTCCTCGTCTCCGTACGCTGTCTGGAGCGCGCCGGCGTTGACGCCCTGTTCGTTCAGATAGCGGGCGAGTGCATCGGAGTAGCCGTGCGTCAGCAGGATCTTGCGTGCGCCGGTCGCTTTGCAGGTGTCGATCAATCCGGGCCAGTCGACGTGATCCGACAGCACGAAGCCGCGATCGTAACCGCGACGCCGGCGGTTACCGCGCACTCGCATCCAGCCTGAGCAGAAGCCGCTCGAGTGATCGCCGAAACGTCGCATCCAGGGCGAGCCCGACGCGCTGGGCGGAGCGATGATTAAAGCGCCACGATAGTCTTTTTTGCGATCGCCGGTCGCGGGCAACGTTGGCAGCATGTCGATGCCCTCGCGGCGATAGATATCAGTGATGGTGCCGACCGCGCCGTGCAGATATGCGGCTTCGTCCGTGAACGCACGCAGTTCCGCCAGCACCCGCTGCGCCTTGCCGAGTGCGTAACAAAACAGCACTGACGCCAGCCCGCGCTCCCGATTCTCTCGCCACCAACCGAATATTTCTTCAATGACCTGAGTGGTCGGCTGCCATTGATAAATCGGCAGCGCGAACGTGGCCTCGCTGATGAATACGTCGCACTGCTGAGGTTCGAACGGCGAGCACGTCGGATCGGGCTGTCGCTTGTAGTCGCCGGAGACGACCCAGACCTGGCCGTCGTGCTCGATACGCAACTGCGCCGAACCGAGGACGTGGCCGGCGGGATGTAACGAAATGGTCGCCGCGCCCAGTTGCCTGCGCTCGCCATATTTCAAAGTTTCGGCGTGATGGTCTGCACCGAGGCGGTGGCGTGCAATGGCTACACCGGGTTCGGCCACCCAATATTTCCTGCTGCCGTGTCGAAGATGGTCGCCATGGGCGTGTGTAATCACGGCTGTCTCGACCGGACGCCACGGATCGATATGGAAGTCGCCCGGCGGGCAGTACAGGCCGTTCTCGGTGACGGTCACCAGCGGGGGAGAAGAGGAGGACATCGATCATCCAAGCGCGGTGTCAGGCGGCGAGTTCCCGGGCGCGCTGCAAATCGCCGACCAGATGTTGTCGCAACACGTCGGCATTGGCCGGATCGGCTCGCAGAATTGCCGCCGGGTGATAGGTGCAAACGATCTGCGCGCCGCTGGCATGAGGAATCTGCAAGGTGCGCGCCGACTCGATCGAGTCCGTCAAACCCGCCACGGCTCGCAATGCCGACGCGCCGAGCGCCACGATGATGCGAGGCTTGATCTGCGCAACTTCTGCATCGAGCCAGTGATTGCACGCGGCAACTTCCGCCGCGTCCGGGCGCTTGTGCAGACGGCGTTTCCCCCGAGGCTGCCATTTGAAATGTTTGACGGCGTTGGTGATGTACAGTTCGCCACGCTGCAGCCCCGCCGTTTGCAACGCTTCGTCCAGTAGTCGCCCTGCCGGCCCGACGAACGGACGTCCGCGCAAATCCTCTTCATCGCCCGGCTGCTCGCCGACCAGCATGATCGAGGCGGTCGTCGAACCTTCGCCGAGCACGGCCTGCGTGGCGTGACGCCAGATATCACAACGACGACAGGCCGCCGGGCCACCCGAATAATCGGGCAGGTCCGCAAGCGCTTTCTGCATGGCACGAGCTTTCACCATCTCGACATCCATGACTTCACGCTGGCGTTGCGTGAAGTTCGCCTGCCCGTCGCGTAACAGCGAATGAATCTCCACGGACTCGGGCAGGTTGTGCCAATAGCGCTGAGGCATTTCCCGCTGCAGGGCCGGCGGAGTGATGCGCGATACATTACAAATGTTTCGATAGTACGTGCGCCACAACGCTTCGTGCGCGTCGGCCTTCGGCAGCGTCGATCTGTCGGGCGTCTCCACATAGTGCAGCTGGCCATCGCGCCACAACGCTGTGCCGTCAGGCGTCGCGATCATCCAATCCATGTTGGGGAAGCGCTGACAGAAAAACGGCACGCCGAGCTTCAACACATGATGCGTCGGTTCGAACCAGGCGTAATACATCTTGGCGCCGTCTTCGTGCTCCAGCTCGCGAAAGCGCACGAAGGCATGCATCTTGTGAACTTCACGATCGACGGCACTGGCCATGCGTGTTGCGTGATGTACATCAGGGTCGGCGGCATCTTCGAGCAGCCTCGGCCGATGGAGCGAGCGCCACGCCAGGCGATACATGAGATCCCACCGCCCCACGTGGCGATAGCAAGCGACGCTTTGGAGCATGCTGATGAGCTGACGCGAGAGGCGCAGAGGTGCGGTTGGCGGAACCTCCGACGCCACGGGCTCGAACGCGGAGCCAGCTCGCCACTCGACCTGCTCCGGCTCGACGTTGGCCGACAGCAGCGGCCGCGCCACTTCGCGCCACTGTGCGTAGTCTTGAACGCAGGCGGAGTACATGACTAAAACAGCGATTGTTGTTGAGGCGCGCTCGTCAGCGCACGGCGCAGGCTTTCGGAGTCGCGATCGATTTGCTGGGGCCGATAGTCCACGGTGCATAGGAAATGTCGTGCGCGTTTCAGCGTCGCGCCCATTGTTTTCAAGTCTTGGTAGCGCAACTGGCGATGCCGGCGAGAGCTGATGATGCGATCGACGATTCGCACGCCCAGCCCCGGCACTCGCAGGAGTAGATGACGGTCGGCCGTATTCACATCCATTGGAAACAGCGCGCGATTCGCCAATGCCCACGTGGTTTTGGGATCGACGTTCAAATCCAGCTTGCCGCCGGGCATGGCCTGGCCCAGTTCGCTCAGCGAGAACTCGTAATATCTCATCAGCCAATCGGCTTGATACAACCGATGCTCGCGGATCAGCGGCGGGGCGCGATTCGGCAAGCGTGACGAGGCGCGTTCGATCGGACTGAATGCGGAGTAATAAATACGGCGCAGTCGGTACGAGCGATACAGCGTGTCCGCAGTGTCCATGATGGAAGCGTCCGAACTCTCGTCCGCGCCGACGATGAGTTGCGTGCTGTGGCCGGCCGGAGAGAACTTCGGCGCTTTGGCGCCCGCGTCCGCCTTTTCATCGATCTTGAGGCGGATCTCACCCATCGCACGCTTGATGGACACATCACTCTTTTCCGGCGCCAGGCTCGTCAGCGCCTCGCGGGTCGGCAGCTCGATGTTGACGCTGAGTCGATCGGCATAACGGCCGGCGGCTTCGATCAGCTCCGGGCTCGCTTCGGGAATGGTCTTGAGATGAATGTAGCCACGGAACTCATGCTCTTCGCGCAGCGTGCGAGCGACCTGCACCAGTTGTTCCATGGTGTAGTCGGCCGAGCGAATGATGCCCGAGCTGAGGAACAGCCCTTCGATGTAGTTGCGGCGATAGAAAGACAAGGTGAGATCGACCACTTCCTGCGGCAAGAAGCGAGCACGAGGAATGTCGCTCGAGCGGCGGTTGATGCAGTAGAGGCAGTCGTACAGACAGAAGTTGGTCAGCAGGATTTTCAGCAGCGACACGCAGCGGCCATCGGGCGTGTAGCTGTGGCAGATGCCCATGCCCGTCGTCGATCCCATGCCTTTGCCCGGCGCCGCGCTCCGCTTCGGCGCGCCGCTGCTGGCACACGATGCGTCGTATTTCGCCGCGTCGGCAAGAATGGCGAGTTTGCTCTCCAGATCCATGTCTGGTTGTATATACAGCCGATCGTTCGCATGCAAGCGCGGGCATTCCCACAATCAGTTGGCTGTAAGTCGATCGAGGGCGGCCCGGACAGCGGCTGACAGGTTTAACGCTCGAACTTGGTCGACAGCACGATGGAGGAGGTGGTGCGCTCGACGCCGTCCAGGTCGCCGATGGCGTCGATGAGCTCGTCCATGTCGCTGATCGAGGCCGTCACCGCATGCGCCATCATGTCGAAGTCGCCGCTCACCGATTGCAGCACTCGTACCTCGGACATCTTGCGCACGGCCGTCTCGACCCGCGCCGCATGCTTGGGTTTGACGGTAATCATGATGTAGGCGTGGACGGCGCCTCGTTCCTGCGTTTCCGACAGCCGGACTGAGTAGCCGACGATGATCTTGGCGCGCTCCAGCCGCTCGATCCGGCTTTGCACGGTCGTTCTCGAAAGGCCCAGGCTGCGAGCCAGGGCGGCGGTCGATTCACGGGCATTCTCCCGCAGCAGGGCGAGCAGCTTTTGATCGATGGGATCGAGGGCGACCGGGCGGGCTTTCATTCAGGGGCGACTTGCGAAAGTGCCGAGAGGGTTCGGCG
>JBEVKA010000461.1:0-3144 GCA_040509855.1 Steroidobacter sp. | reverse complement strand
ATGCCGCGCGCAATCGTGTTCGCGTCAAAGTAGATCTGGGCGACGACATCGTGGCGCAGGCGGCTCCCTCCAAGTTGCGGCTGATTTTCCTCGGGCTGCTCACCAACGGCATCGATGCGCTCGCCAATGGTGGCGGAGAAATCACTGTGACCGCGCAAAACACCAACGATCGCGTCGAAATCGATTTCGTCGATGGACGCAGCGCCGACGCACCGGACTCATTCGTGTCGCGCGCGATCAATAACGTCGTCGCGCAGGTGTCCGGGCAGATCGAACGCAAACAAATCGACAGCGGCTTTCGCATACGATTGATCTTGCCGCCACCCCGCCCCCTCAACACGGAAGGCTGACCATGCCTAACCTCCGGTCGTATCTATGGACAGCGACGGCCGGATGGGCCCTGACCTGTGGCCTCGCCCACGCGGCCGGCAAGGAAGCGCTGGCTGCCTGCACGCTTCCCGACGTCGATCGGCCCGCGAAATGCGGCGTGTTCGAAGTGCCGGAGAATCGCCAGCAGCCCAACGGTCGCAAGCTGCAGATTCATGTCGCCGTGGTAAGCGCCTCCTCGGCTCAGCCGCAACCCGATCCGATCGTCGTGCTGATGGGTGGCCCTGGCGAGGAAGCGGTCATCGCCGCCGGCTACTACGCCAAACAGTTTGCGACGCTGCTGAAGGATCGCGACCTGTTGCTGATCGATCAGCGCGGCACCGGCAGATCCAACGGGCTACGTTGCGATCTGCACCCCAAAGGCGTGGATACTGCGACCGTGCTGAGCGATGTGTACCCGCTCGCCTCGGTTCGCGAGTGCGCGCAGCGTTTGAGCAAGCAGGCCGATCTCACTCAGTACACCTACGCTCATTTCGCCGAGGACCTCGAACACATACGTCGCGCCCTCGGCTATGGGCCGATGAACCTGTCCTCTGGATCGTATGGCACACGCGCGGCGCAAGTGTTCATCCGAACCTATCCTGACAGCGTGCGCACGGTGTTCTTCGGCAGCGTCGTGCCCATCGATATTCCGACGCCGCCCACGTTCGCGAAGTCGACCAACGACGTCATCGATAAAATCTTCGCGGCTTGCGCCAGAGACGCTGCATGTCGCGTGGCCTATCCCAACGTGCGCCAGGAGTTCACGGAAATCCTGGCGCAGCTCGACAAGGGCGTGCGCGTCACAGTGCCCGGAAGCGCACAGCCGGTGCCACTCGCGCGCGGTCGGGTCGTCGAGCGATTTCGATCGATTTCGTATCGTCGCGACGGCTCCGGCACGGTGCCCTGGATCATTCATCAGGCGCACGGCGGCAACTGGCAGCCCATCGTCGACAGCCTGATGTCCGACGTCGGCGCGCGTTCGTTCGACTCGGATGTCAGCATGGGCTTGTTCTTCACCATCACCTGCAACGAGGACGTGCCCTTCATCGACGAGCGGGACGTGGAACAGGCCAAGGGCACGACTTACCTGGGCGACTATCGCGTGCGCCAGCAACGAGCCGCGTGTGCTCTATGGCCGAAGGTCACCTTGCCGGCGGGCTATCGGTCGCCAGTGCGCTCCGCGGTGCCGGCATTGTTTGTTTCGGGCGATTACGATCCGGCCTCACCGCTGTGGACGACCGACCACGCGGGCGCCGGATTCTCGAATCGTTTCCGAGTGGTGATGCGCGGCTACGGCCACACGGAGTGGAACGATTGCGTGGCGCGCGTCAACGAACGGTTCGTGATGACCGGTTCGGTGGCCGGCCTCGACAGAATATCGTGCGACAACCCATTGCCGCTGAAATTCAAGACCTAGAGCTGGTCGTGCACCTGGTACGCGAACCAGTCCATCGCACGGCTCCACCAGCGCCGCTTTTCCCAACGCTCCAGTGACAGCTCGCGGCTACGGCGCAGATCGTTCTCGAACGCGGCCTTCAACTCCCGGGCGATAGCAGCGTCGCGCACGCCGATGCCGACTTCCTCGTTCAACGACAGCGAGCGCGCATCGAAGTTGGTCGAGCCGATGTGCGACCAGATGTCGTCGACGACCACGATCTTTTGATGGATGAGTGTGGGCAGGAACTCATACAGGCGCACGCCCGCTCGCAGCAGATCGCCGTAGAGATAACAGCCGGCGCGACGCACGAACGGACTGTCGGTATGAGGGCCAGGAAGCATCAGGTGCACGGCGACACCGCGCTTCACCATCATGCCCAGCAGATCGCATACGCCGTCGTCCGGCGCGAAATAAGGATTCTGGATGATGACTTCGCGACGCGCCGACGCGATCGCCAGCGTGTAGAGCAACGCCACCGATGAAACCGAGTCGCCGGATGCGCTGCTGACGACGTGCGCGTCGCTCGATCCTTTGGCATCGAGCTTGGGGAAACAGCCCTCGCCCGCCGGCACGCAATGCGTCTCCTCGATCCAGTTCTCCATGAACACGGACTGCAACGCTTGCACCACCGGACCTTCCACGCGCAGCGCGGTGTCACGCCAGTGCTTTTCGTCTTCACCGTCGCCCAGCCATTGATCGGAAACGCCATGGCCGAACGTGTAGCCGACCGTACCGTCGACGATCAGCAGCTTGCGATGGGTGCGGTGATTGAAACGCCGCAGGTTCCACCAGTGTGGCTTGCAGTACTCCGACAGCTGCACGCCCGCCTCGCACAGCCGCTTGAGATTCGCCGTGTCGCTGCCGACGCTGCCCATCGAGTCGATCAACACCCGAACGCGCACGCCCTCGCGCGCCTTGCCGATGAGCGCATCGATGAAGCGCCGCTCCACTTCACCCTTGGTCCACACGAATGTTTCGAAATGAATGGTGTGCTTGGCCGCCGCGATATCGGCTTGCATCGCCGGGAACAGCGCACCGTTCTGCAGGACTCGACAACTATTGCCGCTGGAAACGCCGCCGCCCGTCACCGCGGCGAGCGCTTGCAAATCGTCGCCAAGTGCTGGCAACGCATCGAGGTCCATCTCCAGATACGGCGTGTTACGGCGGTTCTTGAGGAGGAAATAAGCCGTCGCGAGCAGCGCGCCCGCGAGAAACATCAGTAAGCCGGTCCACACTGGTCGCGTTACTCCGCGACCTTTGCACCGTCGACGCGGAAGCGCAGATACGGCAGCTGATCCTGCGCGACATTCGCGAGTCCAGTCTGCGCCGCTGCCTGT
>JBEVKA010000460.1:0-7261 GCA_040509855.1 Steroidobacter sp. | reverse complement strand
ATTCTGTGGCCCCGTTCGCGAGAGGCACAGTCCGAGCGCGAGGATACGATTGTCACGCGCATCGCGCCGGGCGGTAACGAAACGATTTTGGTGGTCGAGGACGACGCCGACCTGCGCGACACGGTCGTTACGGCGCTGACGCAACTTGGCTATCGCGCGCTGCCAGCAGCGAATGGCGCGGCCGCTTTGCGAATTCTCGCAGGATCCGAGCGCGTCGATCTGCTATTTACTGATGTGATGATGCCCGGAGGAATGCTCGGACCTGCGTTGGCCAAACGCGCTCGGGAATTGCGTCCGGACATCGATGTGCTTTTTACTACCGGCTATGCCGACAACGCCGTGCTCGCGGGGACCGCGGGCCTGACGTCGTCGGATGTAATCCATAAACCCTATCGCAACGAAGATCTGGCTACCCGTATTCGCCATGTCCTCGATAGGGAGGCCCGTGTCGCCTGAGCCATCCAACAAACTGCTGGTCATCGACGATCAGCCCGACCTTTGCGAGTTCATCTCCGAGGCTGCGGCTGGTCTCGGCTTCGAATCTCGCGGCGTGACCGAGCCGGACGCGTTTCGTCGCGCCGTGCAGGAATTTCAACCCACGGTCGTGGTGCTCGATCTGCAGATGCCCGGCGCGGATGGCATCGAGTTATTACGCTATCTCGGCGAGCGCGGCAGCAAGGCGCAGATCCTGGTCGCCAGCGGCATGGACCAGCGCGTGCTCGCCACCGCCCAACAAATCGGCAAGGCGCACGGCCTGCAAATGCTGGGCGCGTTACAAAAGCCGATCCTGCTCGCCGACCTCGAAGCGACGCTGCGCCAATGTTTGCGCACCGACACGCCGATCAGCTCGGCGGCGTTGACCACCGCTTTGGACAAACGCGAGATCGTCGTCCATTACCAGCCCAAGGCCACGCGCATCGGGCCGAATCGCTGGATCGTCGAAGGCGTCGAAGCGCTGGCGCGCTGGAATCATCCGTCGCTCGGCATGGTGTCGCCGCAGCGTTTCATTCCGCTGGCCGAAAAGAACGGCTTGATAAAGCGGCTCACCGAACAAGTGCTGGAAACGGCATTGTCACAATGTCGGGCGTGGGATGCGGTTGGCTTGCAACTGTCGGTCGCGATCAATCTGTCGCCGCAGTTATTGAACGACCTGGCGTTCCCCGATCAGGTCGCGCGCATGGCGGCGCAGGTCGGCGCCGATGCCCGGCGAATCATTTTCGAAGTTACCGAAAGCGCGGCGATGTTCGACCCCGGCACCACCATGGACGTGCTGACGCGCATGCGTGTGAAAAACTTCGGCCTGTCCATCGACGATTTCGGCACCGGCTATTCGTCGCTGAAACAGCTGTACCTGATGCCCTTCAGCGAGCTCAAGATCGATACGTCGTTCGTGCGCGATATCTTCGCCCACGAGGACGCCCGCACCATGGTCGAGACCATGGTGCTGCTGGCCCACAAGCTGCGCCTCACCGCCTGCGCCGAGGGCGTCGAATCCCAGGAAGTTCTCGACTTCCTCGACTCGGTCGGCTGCGACCGCGCCCAGGGCTATTTCATCGGCCGCCCCATGGCCGGCACCGCCCTCGAACTCGCCGTGCGCGAGTGGAACGGTAAACAGAAGTAACGCCGTCTCGGCGGATTCTGACAAAGACGCCCTGCTGGTAAGCTTGCCTGCAGGTCATCTCCCTGCTTTGCGGCCCCTTTAAACCATCCCACCCCCGTCGGCATCGAACATTACAAACGCGAACGGAGTGAGAGAGGCGAACTTGCAATACGGCGCTGGCGCCAACGAACCGGTCCCGGCGGTGGACCCTCTGCACTCCGACGCGGGATTGGTTGCGGCCGCCCGGGGCGGCGATATGCGGGCGTTTGAGCGCCTGTATCGCTCCTACAGCGGCAAGGTCATGGGTCTGTGCCTGCGGATGACGCGGCGACGGGATGTAGCGGAGGACTGCGTGCAGCAGACGTTCATCAGAGCTTGGCGAAGCTTGGCGGCCTTCGAGGGCCGCAGCGCTTTCGGCACCTGGTTGCACCGGATCGCGGTCAACGAAGTGCTGAGCCAGGCCCGTAATCACAGCACCCGATCGGAGTCGAACGACGACGCGATCGAGAACGCGCTCGCCGAGCCCGGCGAGGGTTCGAGGGAGCTGGACGCCGGCGAAGTCATGGACGTGGAGCGCGCCATCGAGACCTTGCCCGAAGGCGCGCGACACGTGGTGGTGTTGCAAGCCGTATATGGCTACAGCCACGAAGAGGTCGCCGAGATGCTCGGCATCGCGGTCGGCACCTGCAAAGCCCAGCTGCATCGTGGTCGAAAACTCCTGCGCGATCGCATGGGCCTGGACCCGGAGGCGGACGATGAGTGACGAGCGCCATTCGAAACAATCGCTGGACGAGCTGCTGGCCTCGGTGCCGCGCGACGTTCCGCCCGAGCGCGATCTGTGGCAAGGCATTCAGGCCGAGATCGCCAAGACGCCGATCGTGACCGACGCCGCGCCGGTGGTGCACTTTTCATCGTCGCGCTGGTGTCAAATCGCCGCGGGGCTGCTGCTCGTGGTCGCGACCTCACTCACTACGTTTGTCATCACCCGGCAGTCGATGGAAGAAAACGCCCCCGTGCAGGTGGCCCAGCAGACCGTGCCGACGCCGGCGCTGAATGCCATGCCGGTGAGCTTCGGTCCGGAAATGCTGGGCGCGGACTATATAAAGGCGCGCTCGGAGCTGCATCAGCGCTTCGAGGAACGCTTGAAGACATTGCCGCCCGCCACGCGCGTCAAGCTGGAGCGCAATCTCGCCGACCTGCGCAATGCCGCCAACGAGATCTCCCAGACCCTGGCCGAACACCCTTCCGATCCGCTGCTGCAGGATCTGTTGATGTCCACTTATCAGCGCGAGCTGCAGCTGCTCGCAGACGTGAGCGATGTGCCGGTTCCGGCCAGCGCGAGGACCGATCTATGACATCTCGTGTGTTAGTGACATTGCTGCTCCCGGTCGCCCTCCTGGCGAGCGTGGCGCACGCTGAGGAAGTCACCAGGAAATCCGCCGCCGATCCCAATGGCCAGGTGGACGTGGTGAACGTCGCCGGCTCGGTCGAAGTCATCGGCTGGGATCGCGCCGAGATCCAGGTCGACGCCGATCTCGGCAGCAACGTCGAACGGTTGGAATTCAAGACCGAAGGTGCGCGCACCCTGGTGAAGGTGGTGTTGCCCCGGATGGGCGGCTCCTCCGGTTCGAGCGACCTGGTCGTGAAAATCCCGCGTGACAGCTCACTGAACGTGAACACGGTCAGCGCCGATCAACAGGTCAAGGGCATACGCGGCAGCCCGCGTCTGCAGGCAGTGAGCGGCGGCATCGAAACCCATTTCGGCGCCGGCGACCTCGAGGTCAAGACCGTCAGCGGCAGCATCAACGCACGCGGCACGGACGGTAAGGGCGGCGGCTCGGTGCGGGCCACCACGGTCAGTGGCGATGTGCAGATCGACAAGGCGGGTCCGGAAATCGACCTGAACACGGTATCCGGCGACATGAACGTGCGCGTGGATCGCCTGGATCGCGCCCGAATCAAGACCACCAACGGCAATCTCGAAATGACTGCCGCGCTGAACAAAGATGCGCGCATCGACGCCGAAGCGATCAATGGCGACCTGCGTTTCACGCTGCGAGGCGCGATCGACGCCGAGTTCGACATCGAGACCTTCAATGGCGACATCGACAACTGCTTCGGCCCCAAGGCCAGCCGCAGCCGCGAATATGGCCCGGGCAACGAGCTGCGCTTCACCGAAGGCAAGGGCGACGCCCGCGTGCGCATCAAGACCATGAACGGCACCGTGGGCATCTGTCAGCGATAGCCCGGCATCACCAGGACGGCGCGTCACGGCGATCGCGATGGTAAATGTGACGTACGCACCGTGATGATTCGGCAACGGTGACGGGTGTCGCCGATCGCGTGTGACCGTCACTGCGCGGGCAAGGGATCGCCGCAACTGTGATTGGATGCCGCCGCCGCGCTTTGCGGCCTCCCCCGGCAACGGTTACGATCCGCGCCGATGGATGCAACGGCACCCCCAAATTCTGCAGCACCGGCAAATCCTTCCACGCCGCCGGTCTGGCGCATCCTGCTCGTCGACGACGAAGCAACGCAGCGCCTCATCATGGCCCGCCTGTTGAAGCGCGCCGGCTATGAAGTCGAGATGGCTTCCAACGGCCGCGAGGCGCTGGCGAAGCTGGAAGAGGGCGATTTCCCGTTGATGATTACCGACTGGGAAATGCCCGAAATGGACGGCATCGCCCTGTGTCGCGCCGTGCGCTCCAAGGAGCAGGGCTATACCTACATCATTTTGCTCACATCGCGCGATGCGATCGAACATCTGGTCACCGGCCTGCAGTCGGGCGCCGACGACTATCTCATCAAACCGGTGATCGAGCCGGAATTGATCGCCCGGCTCAACACCGGCAAGCGCATCGTCACGCTGGAGCGCTCGCTGCGCACCGCGAACGAAGAGAACCGCCGGCTGTCGATCACCGATCCGCTCACCGGTGCGTACAACCGCCGTTACTTGATGGAACAACTGCCGCGGGAGATCGATCGCGCCTCGCGCTACGGTCGCCCGCTGTCGGCCATCATGTGCGACGTCGATCACTTCAAGAAGGTCAACGACACTCACGGCCATCTCACTGGCGATGAGGTGCTGCGCTGGTTCGTGAGCACGTTGCGCAATCACCTGCGCAAGACCGATTGGGTGGCGCGCTATGGCGGCGAAGAATTCGTGATCGTGTTGCCGGAGACGAATGCCGCCAGCGCGGCCAAGTGCGCCGAGCTGCTACGGCTGCATGTTTCAGCGGCGCCGTTCAAGAATCAGGAACTGGAGTTCGCCGTGACAGCGAGCTTCGGCGCGTCCGGCTGGCAGGACGCGGCGCCTCAGGACGCATCGTTCGACATGCTGATGTCCCGCTGTGATGCCGGCGTTTACGCCAGCAAGGCGGCTGGCCGCAATCGCATCACCAGCGAGCCGCTGGATTGATATTTTAAAACGTCGGATCGGCACTCTGACCAGTCGGTAGTCACTAGTCAGTAGTCACTTCTTTTCTCATCAGCTCGCGCGCGCGGCCGGGATCGGCGCGTAACGATTCAAGAACTCCGTGGCTCGCGCCAGTTCGCTCGCGAGCGTGTCCACCAACTCGTTCAAACGCTGCTGATCCAGGCTCGAAGCTTGCGATTCCAGCGCGTGCGCCAGCAGTCGCAACGGTTCGGCGTGAATGTTGGCGCTCGCGCCTTTCAGCTTGTGAGCAATCCGGCTCACCCCGCTGCGATCGAGCGCAGCGAGCGCGCCTCGCGCTTCGTGCAGCGCCTGCTCACCGCTCTCGATGAACGTTCGCACCAGCTCGCTGGTGAATTCGGCATCGCCGTCGGTGAGCTCGTTCAAGCGCGCCAGGTCGACCGGCACGTCGGTGTCGCCGGCTTCGCTCGGCGACGGTATTTCTCCATCCTTCATCAGCAGGCCGAACTTGGTCAGCACCTCGTGCAGCTTGGGGATTTCCAGCGGCTTGGTGAGGAAATCGTTCATGCCCGCTTCCATGCAGCGTTC
Source organism: Steroidobacter sp. (assembly GCA_040509855.1). Lineage (GTDB taxonomy): Bacteria > Pseudomonadota > Gammaproteobacteria > Steroidobacterales > Steroidobacteraceae > Steroidobacter. The sequence goes on along the minus strand of JBEVKA010000460.1, from coordinate 1,679 downwards.
GAGCTGATTGGCCATGGCGTTGGCGGTCAGCGCCACGATCGGCACGTTCGGCCGACCGTCGCCGGTCTCGCGCTCGCGAATGCGGGTGGTCGCGGTCAATCCATCCATCACCGGCATCTGCATGTCCATGAGGACGAGGTCGAAGGTGTTGTCCTCGCAGGCGCGTACCGCTTCCACACCGTTGTCGGCAACACGTACCGAGCAGCCCATGCGTTCCAGGAAGCGCACCGCCACTTTCTGGTTGACCGCATTGTCCTCGACCAGCAACACGGTGCCGCTGTAGCGGCGCGTGTCGTGTGCGGTGAGCTGATTGCGCGTGACGATCGGCTGACTCTGCATATGCCACTGCTTCGAGTCGTGCGCCAGCACGCGATCGATACATTCGAGCAGCTCGCGCGCGCGAATCGGTTTGGTGAGATAAGCAGCGAAACCCAGCGACGCGAACCGATGGATGTCGCCATGACGATCCACCGACGTGAGCATCACCAAGCGCGCCTGAGACAACTTCGGATCGGCGTTGATGCGTTCGCCCAGCGTCGCGCCGTCCATGTCGTGCATGCGATGGTCGGCGAGCACGACTTCGTACGGGTGCTGATCGACGATCGCGTGATGTAACAACGCCATCGCTTCGATGCCGCCCGCCGCCAGGCTGACTTCGAATCCGGCGTGCATCAATTGTCCCGCGACCACGCGACGATTGGTTTCGTTGTCGTCCACGACCAGTATGCGACGGCCCAGGCGTGTGAGCACTATCGGCGGCGGTGGTGCGGCCTCCGCAGCCGACGTGAGCGGCAACGTGAACCAGAAACGCGAACCGCGATTCAACTCGCTATGCGCGCCGACGTCACCGCCCATCATCTGCACCAGTCGACGCACGATGGACAAGCCGAGGCCCGTGCCGCCGAAGTGACGCGTCGTCGACGAGTCGGCCTGCACGAACGGTTGGAACAGGTTCTGCAACGTTTCGGGCGAGATGCCGATGCCCGTGTCGCGCACTTCGAAGCGAGTGCGCTGCTTGCCGTTGTCCAGGTCGGCGTTGCTCACCTCGACCACGATCTCGCCTTCGCGCGTGAACTTGATCGCGTTGCTGACCAGGTTTATCAAACATTGGCGAATGCGCTGCGGGTCGCCGACGACGCGGCCCGGCACGTTCGGATGAATGTGCACCACCAGTTCGAGATTCTTGGCCGCGGCCTGGAACGCCAGCATCACCGCGACTTCCTCGACGGTGTTGCGCAGATCCAGCTCCAGCGATTCGATGTCGAGCTTGCCGGCCTCGATCTTGGAGAAGTCCAGAATGTCGTTGATGACGATGAGCAGCGAATCGGCGCTGGAACGAATGGTATCGGCGTAATCGCGCTGGGTACGGTTGAGCGGACTTTCCAGCAGCAGGCCGGTCATGCCGATGATGCCGTTCATGGGCGTGCGGATTTCATGGCTGACGTTGGCCAGGAATTCGCCCTTGGCGCGATTGGCCGATTCGGCGGCCTCGGTCGCGCGTAACAACTCTTCGCGCGCCGAACGCGCTTCCGTCACGTCTTGCAGCGAGCCCGACAAGCGCAACGGTCGGCCGCCTGCGTCACGTTCCGCCGACGCGCGAGCCCGATACCATCGATAGTCGCCGGTGCGCGTGCGCAGGCGGATCTCGACGTCGTAAGGAAATCCCTTTTGGAAATGCA
>JBEVKA010000459.1:0-17534 GCA_040509855.1 Steroidobacter sp. | reverse complement strand
GACCGATCAGGGGCCGGAGCTGGCCACGTTCAGCTATGGACGCATGGTGAAAGCGCTCGAGGTGTATCGATCGTGCAAGTCACGATCGCAGGATTGCCGGATCGTCAGCAGCGGCGGTGACACACGCAGCTACGGGAAATCAGAAGCGGAGTTGTACGCGGAAGAGCTGGAGCGCCTCGGCGCCGCGCGAGCCGATCTAATCGTCGAAGGTCGGAGCATGAATACGTGGCAGAACGCGCAGTTCACTGCGGAGATTCTCGCCGGTGAGAAGTTCGACCAGGTAGTGCTCGTGACCTCGGGGATGCATGTCCGTCGCAGCCTGCTTTATTTCTATCACTTCGGCATCTATCCCATGGGCATTCGCGCCGACTATGCGTATGCGCGCCTGTCGGTGATACCGGTGGCTTACAATATTTTGTTGGCCGACGTGGCCATTCACGAATATCTGGGCGTGCTGCGCTATCACGTGTATAACGCGCTCGGCTGGAACGTGAAGGCCGCGAAACCAGGCGCCCTGTGACGATGCCCTGTGACGAATGTTTTATAGCGAATGTTTGCTAACGGGTCGGCGGCGACACTGCATTGACGACGTTCACGGTCGCCAGATGCAGGTTGTCGTCGGACTCGTCGGGTTCGTCCGAGCGGGCCAGCGAGTCCAGGCTCGGGATCGGCGCGCCATCGACGATGCGTTGTCGGACGAATTTTTCGAGCACCGATTTGGCGGCGCTCTCGGGGCTGTAACCTGCGTAGTCGGCAGGCTCCAGTAGACCCACGCCGATGACTTCGATCTCACGCGAGGAGATGATGCGGTACCACGCTCCGTAGACGTGGGAGTCGACGGCGTGTGTAAAGTAGAGGAGTCCCGACACTCTCGATCCCCGGTTCTTTCAACCCAATCGCGTTAACTCCAAAGCTGAACGAGAGTTCCACGCGGTGGTGAATGCACGCCGCGTGGCGGCAAACCGCCTACGTATTATCGGCGCGATTCCACGGCCATGCGCAGAGCGAGGCCGGCGAGCACCGTTCCCATCAGCCAGCGTTGCACGATTTGCCAGGTCGGGCGGGAAGAAAAGAACAGCGCGACGCTGCCGGCCATGAGCACGATGACCGCATTGATACTCAGGCTGATCGCGATTTGCGTGCTTCCCAACACCAGCGACTGCGTGAGCACGCTGCCTCGTTCCGGCTGGATGAACTGCGGCAGCAGGGAGACGTACAGGATCGCGATCTTGGGATTGAGCAGGGCGGTGAACAGGCCCATGCCGAACAGGCGGCGAGGACTATCCTGCGGCAAGTCTCGCACTTGAAACGGCGAACGGCCGCCGGGCTTGAGTGCTTGCCACGCGAGATATAACAAATAAATCACGCCGGCCATGCGCAAGGCGTCGTACGCCAGCGGCACGGATAGAAAGATCGCGGTGAGTCCCAGCGCCGCGCAGATCAAATAAATCATGAAGCCCAGTGCGATGCCGCCGAGCGAGATCAATCCCGCGGCTCGCCCCTGACAGATGGAGCGCGAGATCAAATAGATCATGTTCGGCCCGGGCGTGAGCACCATGGCGAGTGCGATCAGGGCGAACTGCAAATGATGAGCGAGCGTCGGCATCGGTAATCCTCCGCTGCCGATTGGAGCATGTCGCTGCGTCGTCGTTAAGTGTCAGCAGTGCCGTGAATGAAGCAGACAGATGCGCCGGAACGGGTGATAAGCCCGTCCCGGCGCTGGTACTGTCAAATCAACCGGTCATCGTCCCCACAGCCGGTTCAACAGATTGGTCTTGCGCTGATCGAAGGTGCGCCATTCGCCCCAGCCTGCGGTGTTGGAGACTGGGTCGTAAGCATGGCCATACCAGCCGGCGGTGTCGCCGGACTCGGGATTGATCGACCAGTAACAACCTTCGATCTGGTTGTCGACCATGTAGCCGACGAACGCGTCCTGCCACTGACCATCCACGTTGGTGGTGATGTGACTCCAACGGTCGCGATCGCGGATGCTCGCCTGGCCGCGCGGCCAATCGATGTTGCCGCCGAACTCACCGACCACCACTGCGAATCCCTGGTCACGCAGATAGCCGAAGTGCTCTTCCCATCCAGCGCGAAGCTGCGTCGGGTTGATGACGATGTTGCAGTTCGCGTCGCCAGCCTCGTCGCCTTCCAATCCCGTGCACTGGGTCTGCGCCGGATCCATGAACATGCGCTGCACGAACACCGATGGACCATACGTGTGCGGCGAGAACACCAGTCGCTCTTTGGGAATATTGAGCGGGTTGGTGCCCGCTTCGAACAGGTTTTCACCCCAGTTCGGATTCGACGCCGCCACGCCGTGCGGTACCGCTGTCGTCGTGTTCGGCGTGCCGTCCTGAGTGCCCGCCACCGTGCCGACACCTTGCACGAAGACCAGCGTGTTGGGATTCACGGCGTTGATCGCCTGATACGCCGCTTCGCTGAGCGTCTTCCATTCCTGCCAGGTGTAGTCATGCGGCTCGTTGTAGATGTCGATGCCGATGATGTTGTCGACGCCGAGCTGTGTGCCCATGCCGGCCAGCGTGCGCAGGTTGTCGAGCCACAGCGTTTGATTATAGGGATGCGTCGTGGTCACGGTGCTCGGATTGCCGGAGGCCGCGCACGAATAGTTCTCGCGCGTGAAATCATAGTTGTCGCGAGTCGCATCGACCCAAGGCGGACGTGCGTCGAGACGGCCCTTTCTCCAGCCGACGTAGTTGGAGCAGGAATGCACGTCGAGCAGGATCTCGATGTTGTTCTGATCCGCGGCGACGATGAATTGCTCGAGCGCCAGCCGCGAGTTGGCCACTCGCACCGACGGATGGTTCTTCAGCACGTTGCCCGTGCCCTGCGGATCGTTGGCGTTCAACGTCTGCGGCACCACCGGCAGTCGAATCATGTTGATGCCCATGCCGGAGATTTCCGTCATGGTCTGCTGGATGGTGCGCCCGGTGCCCTGACCGCCGTTCGCCCAGAACGTATTGCCGATGTATTGCTCCATGGGCGCGCCGCTGGGATTGTTTGGATCGTCGGACGGCTCATGACGTCCTTCCAGTCCGAACCAGGAGCCACAACGCACCGGGAACACCGTGCCGTTCTTGGTGATGCGACCGGTCGGGTCGACACGGAACACCGCGCCTCCTGAAGCCGTCGTGCGCGTGACCTGGATGGACGCCGCGGTGTAGCCCGTCGCGGTAGCTGCGAATGTTGAAGTCGCAGTTCCCGTGCCGGCGGCGGCAGTGAATGTCACAGTCGCGCCCGAACTCCAGTTCGCGCTGTTCAACGTGACGGTCGAAGGCGAGTGAGCGATCGCGGTGCTACCCGAGCGCGTGATCGTCACAGTAACCGCACTCGTCGGCGCGGCGCTGAGACGAAGTATGGATGTGCCGGTCGTTCCTCCATTCAGCGACAGCGTAGTTGGTGTCGCGGTGATTGAGGGTGTGGTCGTTGAACCGATCGTAAACGGCACAGCGGCCGTCGCGGCGCTAAGCGCTGGCGAGCCGTTATCGAACGCGGTTGCCTGCGCGGTGTGGCTGCCATTCGCGAGTCCGGTCACAGTGAAGCTGTAAGGCGAGCTGGTGTCCGTGTTGACCAGATTGCCGTCGACACGGAATTCAACACGACTGACCGCACCACCTGGATCGCTTGCCGTCGCGGCAAGCGCCACGCTTGCACCCGATGCGAATGTTTGTCCGCTCGTCGGCGTGTTCAATGTGACTTGCGGCGGCGTGTTTGTGGTTCCACCACCGTTGCAAGTCGTGCCGTTGAGTGTGAAAGAAGCCGGTGGGCCGTTGGTGGTGGTGAACGTGCCATTGAAGCCAATGGTGACGCTGCCGCCGGTGGGAATATTGCCGTTCCACGATGCATTACTGGTGGCCGTGACCTGCGCGCTGCCGGCAGGCTGCGAGAATGTCACGGGCCAACCTTCCTGAATGCGTTCGCCGTTGAGGAAGGAAAAAACCAGAGTCCAGCTGGTGATGGCCGGCCCGGTGTTGCGAATCGCCAGATTCGCGCCGTAGCCATTGCCGCCTTGCCAGCTCTTCGTATAAGTCACCTGGCAGCCCGCGGCCTGCGCGAATGCATTGGGTGCCGCGATGATCGAACAAAACACGAGTGCAGCGAACGAAACCAGCCAGCGCGCCCAAGGCGCTGAGGCTGGTTTCCCAGACCAGACAAATGAATGACGCATGGTGATCTCTCCCGATCCATCGAAAGATGCGAGCAAACGAACCCGTCGGCGGTCAAGACGACCGCACATGCCGGGACTAGGAAATGTTTGAAAGCGCCGCCTGAGCGGCGGCGCTATGTCTGGCGCGGTCCGTCGCGCGAGCCGGAGCTCCGGCAAGTTTGTGACTGATGACTCAGCGCAGCCGTGGCTGCGCCTGCATAGCACGCTCGTCCATCCATGACTCTATCCCCCTGAGCAACCGAAACGTCGACGCTGTCCCGCGCTTGTTTGAATGCGCGGTGACGTCGTCAACGATGTTTGTTCAACCTCCGATATCCCACCTTGGCCTGAGCTTCGGTACATCAAAGTGGCTCAGGATGACTATCGCTGTCAACAAGCGATTGAGCAACCAATGGCGCCGGCCGTCTGAATGGGGCGCTGGAATTGGTGCGATTACTCTGCGCATATCACGCAACTCGACGACTTATCTTGAATATTTTCCGCTCGCCTTCGAATCGCGTCGGCGCCACGCCGGGTTGCGACTCTTGTCTCGCGTTGTCGGGATGCGCGCTGTGAGGGTGGTGGTTTGCATTATCAACGCGCGCATGAATGTTCAGCTGAACGAGCGGCACGTGCGAGCCGGCGAGAAATTTTCCACTCAATCCCTATTGACAGCGCTGGACCTGAGCGTAAGTTGAGCAACGCTCGCTCCGCGACGCTCGCGAGCGGAACACATTGCAGACGGAAATGTAAGGAAACATTTGCATCACCCGGCCAGCGCTGGCCGGTCCCAACGGAGGGTCTATGTGGAAGGATTTATGTCGATGGCTCGCGGTGGGTGTGCTGCTCGCGCTGAGCAGCGGTAGTTTCGGTCATGGCCTGGTCAGGGATCCGCCGGCGCGCAACTGGTTCTGTGGCGCCATCACCAAGCCGGATCACGTCGCCAACGGCACCGCTCAATATCCAGTGTGTGGCGACGCTTTCAACGCCTCGGGCCTGGATCCCAACGCCGGCTACAACTTCATGAGCGTGCTCACGCATACCACCGGTCGTGCCGGCGTCGGCGTGCGCTCGAATGTTTGCAGCTTCAATTCCGAGACCTGGAGCGGCAATCCCACGCCGTGGGACCAGTCGATCAATTGGCCGACCAACGCCATCAGCGCAGGTGCGCGCACGTTCACCTGGGATATTTCCTGGGGCCCGCATTTTTCCGATACGGAAAATTTCCGCTACTGGATCACTCGGACGGATTTCCAGTACCAGCTCGGCCGGCCGCTGTCGTTCAGCGACTTCGAAGAAGCGCCGTTCTGCTCGCTGACCTACAACGACGCCAGTCCGAACGCCAATCCCGACGTCATTCCCAATCCCGGCAGCGCCACGTTCCAGACTCGCTGCAACGTGCCGCAGCGTTCCGGTCGTCACGTGATCTATGCCGAGTGGGGCCGCAATCAATGGACGCTCGAACGCTTCCACAGCTGCATCGACGTGACCTTCCAGGGAGGAAACAATCCGACCGTCGATGCGCAGATCGCGCTGAGCCCGAATGTCGCTGAGTTCGAAGGTCCGGGCTCGATCACGCTCGATGGCCGCGGCTCGACGGGTACGAACCTGGGTTACCAGTGGCGCGTGGAATCGCAAAATCCAAGCCTGTACACGCTGACCAACGCCACTCAATCGGTCGCGACGCTGAATCTCGGCACACCAACGGCGGCGAGCAACGTCACCGTCTCGTTGGTCGTGACCAGCGGTTCTGCTTCTGACAGCGCGACTCGAACGTTCGTACATCGCCCTGCCGGCAGCGCATCGACGTGGTTCGATCTCGGACCGCTGACGGCGTCGTCGGTCACCATGAACGTCGGCGATCGAGTCTCGGTGCGCACGGTGTCGAACACCGGTCAGGACGCGTTCTGGCCGACGACTCCGCTGACCATCACCTCGGCCAATGCCGCTGCCACTGCCTGGCCATTGGCGTTGGGGCAGGCCGTCAACGCCGCGAATGGCGCCGTCCGCGTCGGTGTGTTGAATGCGCAGAATCAAGTGGTGCCACAACAGAATGCAACTTCAAACCACGTCTATTCGCAGACGTCCGCCGGCATCGCGAGCGCATTCCTGCAACGAGTGCCCGCGTCGAGTGACACAGGCGGAGTGACTGTGACGCCGGTCATCGCCAGCGCGAGTGGCTGGTTCAATGAACAGCAGCTGCGCATCGCGAACACCGCTGCGATCAGCGGGCTGTCGGTCACCATCGTCGTGCAAAGGACGACGGGCGTGAGCTACAGCGGTCAATACAACACCGTGGGTCTGGCTCAGACCAACAGCAGCACGGCCTCTGCGATCACCTATCAGTTCACTCAGGCGTCGGGCCAGAACCTGGCTGCGGGAACGAATAGAACATTCGCTGCGCAGATGGGTGGCACTGGCACCGCGCATCCGACGAGTGGCGATACCTGGACGGTGACTTACACAGCGGGAGGTGTGACGCGCACACAGAGCGGCACTTTCTGATTGCGACATCGCCACCTCACCGACATCGCGCGGTGAGGTGGCGAGCTCAGGGATGGATTTCGCAACGACTCAACTGTGTGCAGGAGAAATATCATGTCTCGGTCTTTATCCTCGGTCGCGCTCTTGATGCGCGGATCACTGTGGCTGGCGGCCGCGGTGGTCATGTCTTTACTGATGGCGCCAGGCGCCTTCGCGCAAACGCCGGGTTGCCAGGTTACATACACGACGGCCTGGTCCGGCGGTAACGGCTTCGGCGCCAACATCGAAATTCGCAACACGGGACCGGCGATCACCAACGGCTGGACGCTGATTTTTTCGTTTCCCAGCGGCCAGCGCGTCGTGGATGGCTGGCCTGTGACCTTCTCGCAGCCGGCGGGCAGTGCTCAAGTGACAGTATCGAGCAACGCTTCCTGGAATCAGAGCATTCCCAGCGGCGGCAGCTTCACCGCAGGTTTCAATGGTTCGCACAGCGGCACCAACACCGCGCCAACCGCGTTCACGCTCAATGGCGTCGCATGCAATGGCGGCGGCACTTCCAACACGCCGCCGATCGTGAGCCTGTCGAGCCCGACCAGCGGCCAATCGTTCCCGGCGAATTCGACCGTGCAGCTAGCGGCGTCTGCGAGCGATCCCGGTGGCTTGGTCAGTCGCGTCGAGTTTCGTGTCGACGGCAATCTCGTGAATTCGGACACGACCTCACCGTACAGCTTCAACGTCACTGGACTCGCAGCTGGAAGTCACACTGCGCAGGCCACTGCATTCGACAATGGCTCGCCAGCGTTGAGTACGGCGACGGCGGCAGTGCCGTTTACGATTCAAGGCGTCGTTACGCCGACGATTAGCGCCACTCCAACGTCACTCACGCTTGCGGGTGGCGCCACCGGCACGTCGAGCATTCGTCTGAACGCCGCGCCTTCCGGCAGCGTCACCGTTACGCTGACTCGTTCCGGCAGCACTGCGATCACGGTGTCGCCGACATCGGTGACGCTGAACAGCGGTAACTGGCAAACCGGTGTGAATGTGACGTTTACTGCAGCGGCTGGCACGACGGCGGCAACATCGACGTTCGCCGCTGCAGCTAGCGGCTACACTGGCACATCGATCGCAGTCACTCGCAGCGGCCCCGTTACAGGTCGCGCGGACAATCCATACACCAGCGCTGGCGTTTATAACAACCCACAGTGGCGCGCGAACGCATCTGCCGGCGGCGGCAGCGCGATTGCTCACCTGCCAACAGGCGTATGGATGGACCGCATCAGCTCGATCGCCGGCAACAACAGCCCGACCACCGGCAGCATGGGACTGGTCGATCATCTGAACGAAGCGTTGGTGCAGGATCAGGCCAACGGCGCGAATCCGTTCGTGATCCAGATCGTCATCTACAACTTGCCCGGTCGCGATTGCGCGGCGCTGGCTTCGAATGGCGAGCTGGGACCAAACGATCTGCCACGCTACAAGGCCGAGTACATCGATGTGATCGCGGAGATTCTCCGCCGGCCTGCGTATGCGAATCTGCGCATCGTTCTCATCATCGAGATCGACTCGCTGCCAAATCTGGTGACGAATGTCACGAGCCGGCCGACCGGCACCGCGCAGTGTGACACGATGCTTCAGAACCGAGGCTACGTCGACGGCGTGGGCTACGCACTGGCGACCTTCGGCGCGATTCCCAACGTGTATAACTATGTGGACGCAGGCCATCACGGCTGGCTGGGTTGGGATACCAACTTCGGCCCGTCGGTGGACATGATGGTCACCGCCGCGACGGCCTCGGGCAGCACGTTGGCGAACGTGCATGGCTTCATCACCAACACCGCCAACACTTCAGCGCTGCAAGAGCCGTACATCACGGTGAACAACGAGACGCGTCCATCGCGCTGGATCGATTTCAATCAATTCAACGACGAGCTGACATACGCGCAAGCGTTCCGTCAGCGCGCGGTCACGGCCGGCTTCTCATCGAGCATCGGCATGTTGATCGACACGTCACGCAATGGATGGGGTGGACCGAATCGACCCACCGGGCCCAGCACCTTGTCGGATCTCAACGCCAGGATCGACGCCTCGCGCATCGATCGCCGCATACATAAGGGCAACTGGTGCAATCCGTCGGGCGCTGGGCTCGGTGAACGTCCACGCGCCGCGCCGGCGACGGGCATCGATGCGTATGTCTGGATCAAGCCGCCGGGCGAGTCGGACGGTTCGAGCACGAACATTCCCAATGACGAGGGCAAGGGCTTCGATCGGATGTGCGATCCGACGTATGGCGGCAATCCGCGCAACAACAACAATTCGACCGGAGCGTTGCCGAATGCGCCGCTGTCGGGACATTGGTTCCAGGCGCAGTTCCAGCAGCTGCTACAGAACGCGTTCCCGCCGCTGTAGTGTGATGAAGGTTGGAGGCCCGGCGCGCTGTGCGCCGGGCCGTTTTTGCAGCTAAGCCTGCACAGCCTCGCCGCCGAGTGCGGCCCAATCGGCTTGCAGCTGACGCGCATCCTCTTCCGAGCGCGCATCCACGCCGAGCAGAATCATTCCGTCTCGAATCGATTGTTCGTATTTCTCGACGCGCGACTTGGGAATGCCCCAGTTCGTGAGCGCTCCGATCAGTCCGCCGGCCACACCGACGGTAGCCGCGGCAGCGAGTGCAATGGCGACCGGGCCCGCAAGGATTAGCCCAGGTAATAGTGCCGCCGTTCCCGCGGCGGCGATTGCCGGAGCGATGGTGGCTGCCGTACCGCCCGTCGGCCCGCCTAATTCGCTCGCGACCGTACGTTTCTTTTCGGTGCTTTCGGCAGCCTTGTCTGCGAGCTCGCTCGGCACCTGGCCGGCAGTGAAATGTCGCCGCCGGGTTTCTTCCGATAGCACGAGATTGATTTCATCCTGGGAGTAGCCTCGTGCGATTGCCGCCTGGTAGGCGCGCTCCACGTCTGAAGCATCCTTGAATAGCGCCGTAACGAGTGTTGCACTGCTTGCCGTGGACGACATGACGAACCTCCGCGTCTTTGCTGGAAACAAAAACGCCATGTCGGCGATGTTCGTTCCTTTCACGCGGCTCGGGCGCGTGCCACCCAGCAGGCCGCGTCGAAACGAACCTCGGAGCCGTGCACGAAGGGATCGAAAGCAGCGCGCACTGTTTCGATGACTCGCGTACGCGTTGGCGGATCGACTTGATGCAGCATTTGGCCCACGGGGCCGAGTCGACTGAAATAGGGAATCAGGCCTGGCTCGGGAAAGCGGCAGAGGACATCGATGGGTTGAATGTCGATGCTGCTCCAGCCGCTGCTCGCGAGTATTCGGCTCACTTGCTCGCGGTCCGCAAATGCGAACTGTCCCGGCGCATCAGGTTTGCGCGAGGGAAGATCCGGCAGCAACGGCGCGGCAGCGCTTTCCGCCGTGGTCATGAATGGATTTTCCGTCGGGCTGCGCCACGCAATGAAACAAAGCTCCGCGTCAGCCTTCGCCGCGCGCCGCAGGTTCGAAAACGCTTTCACGAAGTCCTCGAAGAACATCACGCCGAGGCGCGAAATTATCATGTCGAAACTGGCGGGCTCGAAGGCATGGGTCTGCGCGTCGTCGCAGATGAAGCTTGCTGTCACATTCGCCTGTTCGGCACGCGTCCGGGCGTGTGCGAGCATCGGCTCCGAGATGTCGATTCCGACGCAAGCGCCTCGCGTTCCGAGCAACCGAGCGGCAGCCAAGGTTGTGGTACCCGTGCCGCAGCCGACGTCGAGTACACGTCTTGGCGTCCCGGCGCGAACTGCATCGAGCAGCGGATCCTGGAGCGGATCGAGCACCTGATCGAGCAGCGGCTGCAAGTCGACCCAGGCGCATCCCGAGGTCGTGTTCCAAAGCTGCGCTTGTTCGTTGGTCATGATCGTTGCTCCACTGGCCCGACCACGGTAGCGCGTCCGGAGCATGAATTGCCAATCTGTCGCGACGAATTGAAAGCAGTGGTGTCCCTATTCGTCCGAAGACACACTGGCTGCAGGCACAGCCAACAGGGGAAGCCGTGAAAAAACACCATGTCGCCTTCGTCTCCATCGCAATCGCCGCGCTTACATGGCTGAGTGTCGCGCATGCCGAGGCTCCGGCCAGCGTTCGCAACGGCGTGAACGATTTCGACTTCGAGTTCGGGACCTGGCGCGTTCGAACGTTCTATTCCGATGGCGTGTTTCCCGGTCTCTGAGCGAGGTTATCGATGTCTTCCCGAACAGCATCCTGTTGTTGTGGCCAGTTGCGGATCGAGGTTGAAGGCGAGTCATTGGGCACCGGTGTATGCCATTGCCTCGCGTGTCAGCAACGCACTGGCAGTGTGTTTGCGGCGCTGGCGTCTTTCGCCGCGCCGTTCAAAGTATTTGGTAATGCTACCGAGTACCTCCGTGTCGGAGATCGAGGTGGCAGGTTCCTGTTCCGGTTCTGCCCGATCTGCGGCTCGACGGTGTTTCACACCGAGGTGGGCGAGGAGCGATACGTGAGCGTCGCGGTGGGTGCCTTCGCCGATCCGAACTTTCCTCCGCCCGAGGACTCGGTCTACAACAACCGCAAGCACGCGTGGGTGCAGTTGCCACCCGGCATCAAAACATTTCCGGGGGACCCGCTTTGAAGGTGTTTGTATGCATCGTTGGCCTCTTCATCGCGCAATTCTCAGCCAACGCAGAGCCAGCTCCGCCCTGGAGCGCACAGTCCACCGCATCGATCGAAGCTCAGGAGCGGAGCTTTGAAAATGCCGCGGCCAAGCTCACCGGCACACTGTATGTGCCGAAGGTCGACGGGCGTGTGCCCGTGGTGATCGTATTGCACGCAGCGTCGTCGCCGACGCGGGACTTTCCTTTGTATCGTCACTTGACGGAAATGTTGCCGCCACTCGGCGTCGCCGTGTTCGTGTTCGATCGACGGGGCAGCGGCGCGTCCGGTGGCAAGCTCGAAGACAGCGACTACAACATGCTGGCCGACGATGCCATCGCCGCGCAGCGGATGTTAGCTGCCGACTCTCGGATCGATGCGAAACGCATCGGCTTCTGGGGACTGAGTCAGGGCGGTTGGCTTTCGTTGCTCGCGGCCTCGCGTAGCCCGCAATCGGCCTTTGCCATTTCGATCTCCGCGCCCATGACGACGCCGGACGTCCAGATGGTGTTTGCGTCCGCGAACATTCTGCGCATCAAAGGGTTCCCTCGAGCAGATATCGATCAAGCCGTCGCCACGCGAACGGCGTTGGACGATTTCATGCGTGGCAAGCGGGATCGCGCCAGCACGCAAGCTATCATCGATGAGGCCGCCACCCGGCCCTGGTTCAAGCTCATATATATGGGCAAGACGTTCAAGGATCCGGATCAATCGCGCTGGGCCAAGGAAATGCGCCATGATCCGTTGACGACATTGGACGCCGTCAAGCAACCTGCGCTGATCCTCTACGGCTCGGGAGATCCATGGGTGCCGGTGCAAACCTCCGTCGAGCGTCTGCAGGCGAGCGCGAAGAAGCATCCGAACGTTCAAGTCGCCGTCGTGGCGGGCGCGGATCACGCGATGTCCACTTCAGTCTCCCTGGCCGACCAGATCGATTCAGAGCTTTCTCCGAGACAAGCGCCCCAGTCCGTCGAATACTTCGGTCTGATGGCCGCATGGCTGACGAAACAAGGCATCGCCCGGGCTCCGGGTTCGGCGCGCCACAATTAATCACAATCTGAGCGCGGTCCGACGCTATGCTGGCGCGACTTGGAGGTACTGCAATGATTCGTGTGAGCATGTTCAGTGTCGTTGCCCTGTTGTTGGCCGGAAGCGCCAGCGCCGACGCCATCGATTGTCCGCCGTGCAAGGACTGGAACAAGGATCAGGCGCCGTTCCGCGTCTTCGGTAATACCTACTACGTTGGCACACGGTTGAGTTCGGTTCTGATTACGTCGCCGAAAGGGCACGTGCTGATCGACGGCGCGCTGCCTCAGTCCGTGCCTCTGATCGTGCGGCACGTCGAGCAGCTCGGTTTCAAGATGAGCGACGTGAAGCTGATCCTGAATTCGCACGTGCATTTCGATCATGCCGGTGGCATCGCGGAGTTGCAGAGCCTGACTGGCGCCAAGGTGATCGCGAGCGACATCGCCGCGCCGTTTCTTCGTACCGGCAAGGTCGACGCAGTGGATCCGCAGTTCGAGCATCTGCCGCCGTCGCCGGGCGTGAGCCACGTCGAGGCGCTTGGATCTCGAAAATCGATTGAGCTTGGCAGCCTGAAACTCAACGTCATCAACACGCCAGGCCATACGCCCGGTGGCACCTCGTGGACCTGGCAGTCATGCGAAGAAAAGCGCTGTCTCAATATTGTCTACAGCGATAGTTTGAACGCGGTATCGGACGACTCGTTCAAGTACAGCGGCGACAAACGCTATCCGAACGCCGCTGCGGACATGTCGGCCAGCATCGCGGCCATTTCCGCCGCGCCTTGTGACATTTTGATCTCGGTCCATCCCGAAGCTACCGGCTTGTGGAACATCATCGACGAGAGCGGCAAAGGCGATCGCAGCCGGCTCATCGACTCCACTGCGTGCAAGCGATACGCGGCGGGCGCGAAGGAACGATTGAACAAACGCCTGGAGCAGGAAAAGAAATAACGGGCTAGATCTCACCACGCCGCAGACGTTCCACCGCGAAGTCAGCGGCGCGCGCGGTCAATGCCATGTAGGTCAGCGATGGGTTCTGCGTCGGTGAGGACACCATGCAGGCACCGTCGGTAACGAATACATTCGGCACCGAGTGCATCTGGTTGTGCTGATTGAGCACTGAAGTCTTCGCGTCTCGCCCCATGCGGGCCGTGCCCATCTCATGGATGACGCTGCCGGGCACCGTTTCGCGATTGAAGCCGGCGACGTTTTCGAGATCCGCCGCCTTAAGCATCTCCACCGCATCGTCCATCATTTGCTGGCTCATGCGACGCTCGTTGTCGCGATAGCTCATGGATACATTGATCGTCGGCATGCCATATGGATCCGGACGATCGTGATCGAGCCACGTCCGGTTGTCTCGATAGGGCAGGGTCTCGCCGTAGCCTTCAATATAGACCTGCCACGGGCCTGGCCGGGTGATCTGATTCTTGAAGTCGGCGCCAAACTCGGCTGTTTCCAGCCCGCGGGTCCACGACGCGCGCGACGTGTAGACCTCATAACCATAGCCACGAGTGAAATCTTTCTCACGCTGAGTCGTGTTGCGAAAGCGCGGGATGTACATGCTCGTCGAGCGACGTCCGCGATAGTAGCGGTCCGCGAGTCCGGAGTACGCGCCCGTCGCGCCGCCGCCGTTGTGATGATCCATCAGGTAGTGGCCGAGCACGCCGCTGTCGTTGCCCAGGCCATTGGGAAAGCGTGGCGAGCGCGAGTTGAGCAGGATCGCTGTCGTGTTCAACGTCGAGGCACACATGAACACGACGCGCGCGAAATACTCGGTGGCGCGTTTGGTGTTCGCGTCGATCACTCGCACACCAGTCACACGACGCTTGGAGTCATCGTAGATCAGCGAGTGCACGACGGCGTCGGGCTGCAGTGTGAGATTGCCGGTAGCTGCGGCGGCCGGCAGCGTCACGCCGTTGGATGAAAAATAGGCGCTGAACGGGCAACCGCGTGCGCATTGATTGCGTCCCTGGCAGGGGCCGCGGCCGTTGTGCTCGCGTGACAGAACAGCGGTAGCGCTGCAGATGAGCTTGCGGTCCTTGAACTTGTTCGCCATGCGCGAGCGGATGTGTTTTTCGAGCGCGTTCATTTCGAACGGTGGCTGCAGCACTTGTGCCGGCAGCTGCGGCAGGCCGGAGTTCTCGCCACTCGCGCCGATGAAGCGCTCCACATGCTCGTACCACGGCGCGATGTCCGCATATCGGATCGGCCAATCGATCCCAACGCCTTCACGCTGGTTGGCTTCGAAGTCGAGATCGCTATAACGAAACACGTGTCTCGCCCACATGAGCGAGCGACCGCCGACTTGATAACCGCGATACCAGTTGAAGGGCTGCGCCTGCTGATAAGGATTGTTCAGGTCGTTGACGAAATGCTGTTTGGTCGACTGATCGTAGAGATACAGCGTCGATTGGATAGGTTGATCGGCACGATCCTGTTGCGTCGGCCGGTTGTTATAGGGGAGTTGCCACGGATCCTGCAGCGCCGTCTTGTAGTCGACGATGTGTTGCAGGTTACGTCCGCGTTCGAGCACGAGCGTTTTCAAACCTCGCTGCGTCAACTCTTTCGCGGCCCAGCCGCCGGACATGCCCGAGCCGACCACGATGGCGTCGAACGTGTTTGCCTGCGTCATGTCAGATCGCCCACGCTTTCTGAGTTGCGACTAGCTGGATGTCGCCCTGATAGCCGCCCGGAACGCGCTCGTATGCCAACGCTTTGGTTGCGCCGATCTCGGAATGAAAGTAGCCGGTCAGCGTGTAGTCCTTGAGGATCTTGAAGAACGACTCGTCGTACGGCAATGAGATATCCGCCTTCGCGCGCCGCTGTAACAACGCGATTCGTTCGCTCGTCTGCATGTTGTCGAAACCATCCGCGGCGAGCGCAGCCAGGCCCGCTCGAAACGTCGACTGTTGCTTGGTCGTTGCGCACGCGTTCAGCGCTGCGTCGATGAATTCGTGAGTTCGCGCTTCGGACGCGGAGGGCGAATCGGTCGCGGGCAGAATCAGATCGACCAGGAGGGTCACGCGGTTCGTGTCACTTGGAGACGCGAAAAAACGATTGGCCTGCGCGTTCGCGCCGTTCGCCAGAAAAGCCGCGAGGACTTGGGGAAAAGCAGCATGCGCCATCAAGGCGGAAGTGCCGCGCAGGAAACTACGTCGATCCGTCATTGGAGTTGCCTGTTGTACTCGATCTTTGCAACGTCCACGGAGTGTACGTTGCCCGGGTTGCAAAATCACTCAAGAGAGAGCAAATTCGCGCAAACGGATTTGTATGATTTATCGCGGGCACCCAGCACCGCGACTGCGAACGGGGGATGTATGAAGCACGCGATCCCGCAGAGTTCCGCTCGCCCACCGCCTACGGCCGGGCCTCACTTCCAGTGATTTGATACGCATCGCTATCGTACTCGCGACTCCCCGAGTGGCGAGAGGGTGTCGCTGCGCCCGATATTTTTTCAACTCGACAGTCGATGGATTGTTGGGCGAGGCCCGCGTGTGCCTCGCGAATGTGAGATGTGAATTTCGGAAGTCAAGTACAAGGAGAGGATCGATGTACGAACCTGGAGCATGGCGGCGCTGGATCGTCGCCGGTTGTATCGGAGCCGTCGTGTCGCTGGGAGGCATGACCGCGTTGGCGGATGGCAGTCAAAGGCGCGACGCGCGACAAGCGGAATTCCTCGATCGCGGGCTGGTCGCGGTGAAGACAGACACCGGCGTGTTCCTGAGCTGGCGCCTGCTCGGCAATGAATCTTATGACACCGGCTTCAATATCTATCGCAACGGCAGAAAGCTGAACCGCAGGCCGCTGACCGCGACCACGAACTTTCTCGACGCGGATGGAACGGTCGATTCGGTCTACACCGTGCGCCGCCTGCTCGGCGGGCGCGAACAATCGCTGTCTGGATTAATCAATGCTCTCGCGCAGATTCTTGGTGGCAAGCGCGGCATCGGCTGTTCCAAGGAGGGATATGCGACAGCCGGCACGTCCAATCGATGGGGCGGTTGCGCATTCGATTCGGCGACCGTGTGGGACGGCTCTTATCTTTCCATTCCGTTGGTCAGGCCGGCTGGCGGCGTCACACCGGTTGGCGAGACGTACATCTATCACGCCAATGACGCCAGTGTCGGCGACCTGGATGGCGATGGCGAATATGAGATCGTGCTGAAGTGGGATCCCTCGAATGCGAAGGACAACTCGCAGTCAGGTTACACCGGCGAAGTATTCATGGATGCGTATGAGCTCGACGGAACACTGCTGTGGCGTGTCTCGCTGGGTCGTAACATCCGCGCCGGCGCGCACTACACGCAGTTCATGGTTTATGACTTCGATGGCGACGGCAAAGCCGAAGTCGCCATGAAGACCGCAGACGGCACGACGGACGCACTCGGCACCGTCATCGGTGATCCCAACGCGGACTATCGAAACACGGCCGGCTATGTATTGGATGGGCCGGAGTTTCTCACCATGTTCGAAGGCGCCACGGGCAAAGCGCTGGCGACGATCGACTACGTTCCTCCGCGCGGCCTGGTCACCGATTGGGGTGACGGCTACGGCAATCGCGTCGATCGTTTCCTCGCCGGCGTCGCGTATCTGGATGGTCGCAAGCCGAGTCTCATCATGAGTCGCGGCTACTACACGCGTACCGTGATCGGCGCGTGGGATTGGAAACATGGTCAGTTCGTGCAGCGCTGGGTGTTCGATTCGGACATCGCCGGTGCGCAGTATCGAGGACAAGGCAATCATCAACTGTCCGTCGCGGACGTGGACGCCGATGGCAAGGATGAAATCATATTCGGCGCCATGACCATCGACGACACCGGCTCGGTGCTCTACACCACCAATCTCGGCCATGGCGATGCGCTCCATGTAGGCGATCTCGATCCCGACCGTCCAGGACTGGAAGTGTTCAAGGTGATGGAGTCGAGAACCTCACCGTATGGCCTGGCTGCGTGGGATGCAGCCACCGGCGCGGTTTTGTGGGGACGCTTCACCGGTGTGGATACAGGTCGCGGTATGTCTGCCGATATCGACCCTCGTTATCCGGGCGAGGAGATGTGGTCGAGCGGTGGCGGCGGCCTCGGCACGGCGCAAGGAGTTCTGCTGTCCACGGCGATTCCGTCGTCCGTCAATTTCGGCATCTGGTGGGACGGTGACCTGTCGCGCGAATTGCTGGATCACAATTGGGATCTCGCTGCTGGCGCTGGCGTCGG
>JBEVKA010000458.1:0-3845 GCA_040509855.1 Steroidobacter sp. | reverse complement strand
GCGGACGCATCAGCTTCGTCGACGACAGCACGCTGTTCACGAGCGCCAGCTGAGCAGTCAGTTGAACTCGGCGAGCACGGGCGGCTCGCCGGATCGCGAGAACTGAACGTTACTTCTTGGGCGTCGCGGCCGTGGTCCAGTTGATGACGTGATAGGTCGCTGGGCCCGGGCCTACGTTACGCAGCGAGTGCATCTGGTTCGAGGCGTTGAACACCACCGAACCCGGGCCGACGCGCTTGGTCTTGCCGTCCACCAGAACTTCGACCGTGCCTTCCTTGATGATTACCAGTTCCTCGTTGGGATGTTTGTGAGGAGCGTGCGAGGCGGTGCCCGGTTGCAGCGTCGTGACGTGCAGCTCCAGTTCTTCCAGCGTCGCGGTCGGGGCGCGCATGAATTGGCGGACCGCACGGACTTCCTCCTGTTTGACCGGAACCTCCTGCCAGTCGATCGCCACCGATCCCTGGGTGGAGGGCTTTTGCTCCGCTAAGGCGGTCACACAGCAAGTAGCAGTAATGGAAAGGGCGACGATGGCGATATCGCGGCGTGAGATCACGGCGGGCTCCTCGAATCGGGCAGTGGTGGACGCGGCATTCTGGCACAGGCCGGGCTGTCGCAATAAATGTGAAACAAAGTCAGCGGGTGCCGTGGCCAGTGTGGGCAATGTCATCCTCCGACTTCCGATCCAGAGACGGTCCGGGCGCGAACCTGCAGGATGCCTTGGATGAAATTCATCGTCGTCACCTATGGAACCGAAGGCGATACGCGGCCGCTGGCGGCGCTGTGCCAGGCGTTGATGACTCGCGGGCATGACGTTCGGCTGCTGGCGGATCGATCCACCCTGGGCCCGGCGGCTGCCCTGGGTGTGCCGACCACGCCGCTTGCGGGCGATATTCGCGGCACGTTGGAGCCGGGATCGAGTATCGCCAACGTGGTCGAGCAACGAGGCCTGGGCGCGATGGCCAAGGCATTGGCGGGAATCGCGAACGCCAGCGCCGAGCAATGGTTGCGGACCATCGTGGACGTCGGCAAGGGCTGTGATGCCGTCATCATCTCCGGCCTGACCGCGTTCGTCGGGCTGTCCGCCGCGGAATATCTGCGCGTGCCCGCGATCGGCACCGGCCTGATTCCGCTCAATCCCACCCGGGAGTTTCCATCGCCGTTCCTGCCGCCGGGCATGGTGCCGCGTTGGTTGAACAACACCAGTCATCACTTCGTGAATCAATTGCTATGGCGGGCGTTTCGCAAGGCCACCAATCGTGCTCGCGCGAACGTGTGTCATCTGCCAGCGCGCAAAAGTTTGTGGACCACGCATCCGATGCTGTACGGAGTGTCGCCTGGGCTGTTGCCAAAGCCGTCCGACTGGCCGGCGAATGCGACCGTGTGCGGGCAATGGTTGTTGCCGTCGTCGAGTTGGTTGCCGCCCGCGGACCTTTGTGACTTTCTCCAACGCGGCGATCCGCCGCTGTATGTCGGGTTCGGCAGCATGGTGGGCTTCGATCGCAAGCGGATGATGCGCGCGGTTGTGGCCGGCGTCGGCGGTCGCCGTGCGCTGTTCTATCCGGGCTGGAGCGGCGTGGAAACATCGGACCTGCCCGACAACTTTTTCGTGATCGGCGAGACGCCGCACGACTGGTTGTTTCCAAAGACCTCGCTGGCGATTCATCACGGCGGTTCGGGCACCAGCCACTCCGCGTGCCGCGCCGGCGTGCCTTCGGTCGTCGTGCCGTTCGCGGGCGATCAATTCTTCTGGGCCGATCGTCTGCGCAACGCCGGCGTCGCCGCGCGCGTGGCGAATGGCAAGTCGCTGGACGCCGCTTCGCTGTCGCAGAGCATTGCTATTGCGGAGAGCGAGCCGGTCCGCTTGCGCGCCCGCACGCTCGGCAAACAGATGCGCGTCGAGAATGGACTCAACAACGCGATCGCCGCCATCGAGGCGATCATGGCGGAGAACAGCCAGCCGGCCTGAACGGCGACAAATTCCACGTCCTCGTAGGAACCCGCCGGCCTCCTCGGCACTTAGCGATACAGGTTCCATGGGGGTTGTCGATTGCGCGACGAACAGAGCCCGCGGCTGTGGCAGCGCTTGGCTTGGTATGCCTGCGGCGGGTTGATTCTGCTGCTGCTGCCCGTGGCCAAGTATTCGGAGCTGTGGGGCACGATGCCGCGGCCACAGAAGCTGGCTTTGCTGGCTGCCATCGGTGCGTTCGGTGCGGCCAGCCTGCTGTCGTTGTGGTTCGATCGTGTGGCCAGCTGGTCGAGCGTGGGTCGCGCGCTGGTGCGGTCGTTTGCGGTGTTGAGCCTGTTCCTGATCGCCGCGACCGCCATTTCGATCGTGTTGCCGCGTTTTTTGCTGGTGCCGCTGGTCGTCATCATCGCGGTCTTCATTCCTGCCGCGATCAGCCCGGTTGCCCGGCGAATCTGGCCACTCGCAGCGGTGGCTGTACTGGCCATTGCATTCGCGATCTATTCTTTCAGCCGCATCAGCGCGTCGTCCGAGAAAGAACGCGTCACTCGTGACGAACATTTCTCCACGGCGTACTACTCGCTGCACGCCGTCATTCACGAGGGTTGGGTTCCAGAGCCCGCGACTCGCGGCGGCGCCATGCACATGCTGGATGGCGATCGGGTATTGCTCGGGACTGGCGATGGGCAGTTGTATGTTTTGAGCGTGCCCGAGGATCGCGCCGGTTTCAAAGTGGCGCCGGTCTCGACCCAGGTGCCATTGAACCGAGAAGAGTTCGCCAAGGCGTTCGGCGGTTCCTCGCGCGCACCCAAACGTTCGGTCGACTGGGGCGAGGTCGGTCCGCCCAAAGTTCAGACGTGGCGCTTCCGCGTCGCCGACGTTACCGCCGCGATCGATGGTGACAACGTTCGCATCTTCGCTTCTCATCACTATTGGAAAGAAGAAGGCGAATGTTTCGCCGTGCGCGTGTCGGAGTTGTCCACGTCACTGCATGACCTGCCGAATGTCGGCAACGCGCAGTGGCGCACGCTGTTCGAGAGCTCGCCGTGCGTGCCGTTGAAGGGACCGAACCGCAAGCGCGGCAAGAATCCGTTCAAGGGCGAGGAGATCGGCGGCAAGCTGCTGTTGATGGGCGACGGCAAATTGCTGCTCACCTTGGGCGATCAGGGCTTCTCCGGCATCGAGTCGGCGCAGGCGTTTTCGCAGGATCCCGAGGTCGAGTACGGCAAGACGCTGCTGATCGATCTCGCCACCGGCGAGCATCGCATTTTCACCACGGGGCATCGCAATCCGGAAGGTATCTATCGGACGGCTAGCGGCCAGCTGTGGCTGACGGAGCACGGGCCGCAGGGTGGCGATGAGTTGAATGCATTGAAGGACGGCGTGAACTTCGGCTGGCCCAATGTCACTTATGGAACGGACTACGGCTACACGGCCTGGCCACTCAGCAAGACGCCGGGGCGTCATCCGCACTATCAGCAGCCGGCGCATGCGTGGGTGCCGAGCATCGGCGTGTCGGATCTGATCGAGATCGACAGCAAATTGTTTCCAATCTGGAACGGCGACTTGCTGGTGGGATCGCTGTCCACACGCTCGCTGTACCGAGTCGTCGTCGACGGCGATCGCGCGGTGCTGCAGGAGCCGATCGCATTCGGCAAGCGCGTGCGTGACATCCTGCAGATGCCCGACGGTCGTTTCCTGGTGTGGAGCGATGACGGCGCGCTGACGACGTTCGAGCCGTCATCGTCCTCGGACGGCGCGGGTTTGTTTTCGACTCAATGCTCGGGCTGCCACACCATCGTCGATGGTCTGTCGCATCGAATCGGGCCGGACTTGTTCGGTCTCGTGGGGCGGCCGGTCGGCAAGGCACAGGGATACGGCG
>JBEVKA010000457.1:0-8277 GCA_040509855.1 Steroidobacter sp. | reverse complement strand
CGCGATTTCCTGCGCTTCCTGTTCGACTGGCAGCGTGTCACGACGAGCAATCGCATGCAGGGCCCGGACGCAGTGCCGGCGGTGCTCGCGCAACTGGAAGGTTTCGATGGCGCCGCGAGTGCATGGGAAACAGAGATATTGCCGGCACGCATCGCCGAGTACGAACCCGCTTGGCTGGACGAGCAGTGTCTTGCAGGACGAATCGTCTGGAGCAGATTGGCCACCCGAAGTGGTGACACGGAACGAGGCGCGGCGCCGGTGCGCTCGACGCCAATCGCGCTGCTGCCCAGACGCAATGTGAAACATTGGTCGCCGTTCGTCGGCGACGTCGAGCGCTCGCAGCTCACCGACAAGGGGCGGCAGGTCGCGGAATACATCGAAGCCAATGGTGCATCGTTCTACGATGAAATCGTCGAGCACGTCGGACTGTTGCCGGTGCAGGTCGAGGAAGCATTGGCTGAACTGGTCGCACTCGGCTTGGTGAACTCGGATAGCTTCGGCGGTCTACGCGCGTTGCTCATGCCGGCCGATCGACGTCGCGCTAGTGCACGTGATCGACGCCGCCACCGTCGCATCGCTATCTTCGGCATGCAGGACGCCGGCCGCTGGGCGTTGGTGAAGCGCACGGCGCCGACCTCACCGCGTAACGACGAGGCGATCGAGCACATCTGCCGCACGTTGCTGAAACGCTGGGGCGTGGTGTTTTGGAAACTGTTGGAACGCGAAGCGGACTGGCTGCCGCCCTGGCGCGATCTGCTCATGTGCTTCCGCCGATTGGAAGCACGAGGTGAGATTCGTGGCGGCCGCTTCGTCGCGGGTTTCTCAGGCGAGCAGTTCGCGTTGCCTGAAGCGATCGGGACGCTGCGCGATGTGCGCCGTCGGGAAAACGATCTGCAATTGGTGTCGCTGTCCGCGGCCGATCCGTTGAACCTGATCGGCATTCTCACACCGGGCGGCCGACTGCCGGCGCTCACCGGCAACCGCATGTTGTATCGGGATGGCGTGCCGATCGCGGTGTATGCCGGCAGCGAAGTGAAGTTCCTGGAACAACTCGAGCCGGCGGAACAGTGGCAGGTGCGCGGCGCGCTGCTGAGACGGCAGGTACCGGCGCCGTTGTCCGATCTGGCCTAGTGATTCAAATCACTTCGGTCACGTCTTTCTTGTAATCGACCTCTTCCTTCTTCTTGGTCGGATCTTCGTACTCGGGCTGCAGCTCGTCTGGATCCACCGGCTTGGTGGGCTCGGCCTCGGGCGCCGGCGCCGAATCGCGCTGACCGATGGTGCCGAGTCCATTCATTCGTGTTTTCACCTGGCGCGGGCTGCCGGTGTAGAAAATCGCGCCGACGCCATTCATGGTGGCTTCGAGCGAATCGCGAGGGCTCACGATCACGTTGCCGACGCCATCGACGGTGACATCCGCTTCGTTCGCAAGCAGACGGCTCAGATCCGCATGGCCCGCGCCCGACATGCGCACTTTGAGCTTCTCCAGATGACCATTGGCGTTGAGATTCACGGCGCCGGAGGAACGGATTTTGGTGTCGCCACCCGCGAATCCCACCACGTTCACATCGTTGCCGCCTTCGAGTTCGAGCGATTCCAGCCGCGGCATGGTGATTTGAAAGGTCAGTCGCGAGACGCCATCGCGAATCGCCCAATCCCTCGCGCGCGATCGGATGCGCAAGGTATCGCCGCTCACACGAGTTTCGACGCGACGGACCGCGTTCTCGCGTCCGCTCACCACGACTGACAACGGCTCGCCGATCGTGATCTCGAGCCTGGCCGCGCCTTTGATCTCGATGGCATCGAACGCTTCGACGTCGAGCTTCTCGGTGATGGTCGGTCCGTCGTCGCCGCCACCATTACGGCCGCAGCCGCTGAGGAACAACGCCGCGCCGACGATCGCCGTCACCACCGGTTGAAAGCTCATGACAACCCTCGATTCGCCCGTCGGGATGGATGGAATTTTACATAGCCGGCATCTTGAGCCGAGTGCGCCCCGCCGAGAAGGCTTCGCCGGTGAACGGCGGCGCCGGGCCGGCAATTGCTCCTGCGCAAAGCTAGCGCCGAGTCACACATCGATACCGGCAAAAGCGTAATTGCTTCATGGCTGGCACGACCCGGGCATGCGAACGTGGCGTCCACACATCGCCGCTCCGGGACCTGCTCGACTGAACGTCCCTCCCAATCCAACCGGCCGCGAAGTGTGAACTCGATCACGAGCCGTTGACGTCGTTCCACGTACTTTGCACTTTGCGACATAGGTCGTGAGGGTGGTTTGCCGGCAACGTGATTTTGGTCCGGCCCTTAAAGCACGTCCAGGGTTAGGCTACTTCCCGTGCACCAGCAGTCTCCGTTCCATAACAACAATCGCAGGCGACTCCGCGAGCGAGTCATGCGCCTGCTGCCGCCTTTGACCTTCGCGGAGCCGCTGGAGAGTCAGTACCGCAACTGGCATATCGGCCACGCCCGCGAGCGCGTCCAGTACAGCATGCTGCCCGCGATGGGCGTGATCCTGATTCTCGCGCTCGCCGGCGGTCCGTTCGCCGATCTGCGCGCTTCGCTGTTCGCCGCCGATCAGCAAAAGATCGTCGACCTGCTGCGTTTCGCCGTGGTGCTGCCGACGTGCACGGCGATGTTGCTGGTCACGTACACACGCGTGTATTCGCGCTGGCTGCCACTCGCCGCGCCGGTAGTGGCGATGATCCAGGGCTTGTCCCTCATCGGCTTCGACCTGCTGATGCATGGGCAGGGTTACACCATCAGCGCGGTCATGCCGATGCTGGTGCTCTCGGCTTACATGCTGTTCGGCATGATGCATGTTCAGGCGACGGTGATCGCCACTTCGCTGGTCGCAGCGTATGGCGCCAGCGGCTGGCTCACCGGTATCAACAGCGGGCAACGCCTGTTCGATGTGGCGATGAGCTGTTTCGCGCTGGTGCTGGGCTATTGTTTTCACTACAGCTTCGCGCGCAGCCAGCGGCTGAACTGGTTCAGGAACATGATGCTGACCGACTCGGTCCATCGTGACGCGCTGACCAACATCGGCAATCGGCGCATGTTCGACGCGCACGTGGAGCGCTTGTGGAATCAAGCCATCCGCACTCAGGTGCCGGTGGCGCTGCTGCTGGTGGACCTGGACCACTTCAAGGCTTTCAACGACCACGCCGGTCACCAGGCCGGTGACGCCTGTCTGGCGCGCGTGGCTGGAGCGATCGCGATGTCGGCGCGGCGTCCGCTGGATCTCGCGGCTCGCTACGGTGGCGAGGAGTTCGTGGTGTTGTTGTTCGATGTAAAACGCGAGCGAGTCGAAGAGCTGTGCCGCGAATTACATACCAACATCGCCGCGCTCAAGCAGCTTCATCCGCATTCGTCGCTCGGCCCGCACGTGACGGTGAGCATCGGCGCAGCGTGCGTCGAACCGCAGGCGGGGCGGAATCACGAAGGACTCATTCAGTTGGCCGACGAAGCGCTGTACGCGGCGAAGGAAGGCGGCCGGAATCGCACCATCGTGATGGACCGCGAATATGCAACGCTGACCACCGGCGCGTTTCGCGTGCCTCGTTCTCGCGCGCGCAATCAGGCCGCCTGACCCTCGACAGCACCGTCTCGACAGCGTTATCACCGCGACGCTTTGTTTCGGAATGTTACATTCCCGTCGCCCCCATCATCGCGAGATCCTCCCGCCCCATGTCCGCCCGTTCGAATGAAATCGTGACCTTGCAGGCTCACATCCTGCAGCAGCAGAGCCGTTATCCCGAAGCCAGCGGCCAGTTCTCCTGGATCCTGTCGGCGCTGGCGATCTCCGCGAAGATGATCGCTTCACACGTCCGTCGCGCGCGGCTCGACGATGTGCTCGGCACGGTCGGCAATCAAAACGTGCAGGGCGAGCAGCAACAGAAGCTCGACGTGATCGCCAACGACATTCTGTTACGTACGCTGGGCGGCCGCGAAGGCGTCGCCATCGTCGCGTCGGAAGAAAACGAACAGCCGGTGATCCTGCGCACCGACGACGACGCCGAACGCAAATATTGCGTGCTGTTCGATCCGCTGGACGGCTCGTCGAATCTCGACGTGTGTGGCGCGGTCGGCACGATCTTCAGCATCCTGCGCAAGGATCGCCGCTCGGCGCAGCCGCAGGCCTCGCTGTTACAGTGTGGGTCCGAGCAGATCGCGGCCGGATATGTTTTGTATGGCTCCTCGACCGTGTTCGTGCTGACCATCGGTCTGGGCGTGGACATGTTCGTACTCGATCCGGCGTACGGTGCGTTCATGCGCGTGGCGCAGGGCGTGCGCATCCCCACGACTAACAAATGTTATTCGGTGAACGAGGGCAACCGCCTGAGTTTCCCGGACGGTTTCCAGAAATACCTGTCGTGGGCGCAGGAGCGCGGTTATTCCAGCCGCTATGCGGGCGCCATGGTCGCCGACGTGCACCGCATCCTGCTGCAAGGCGGGGTGTTCATGTATCCGCCGACCCTCAAGGCGCCCAAGGGCAAGCTGCGCCTGATGTACGAAGCCAATCCCATGGCCATGATCGTCGAACAGGCGGGCGGCAAGGCATTGTGCGCGCCGGCGGAACGCATCCTCGACGTGAAGCCCACCGACATTCATCAGCGCGTGCCGGTCATTCTCGGCAGCAGCGACGAAGTGGATCACGTGGCCGCCCATCTCTAGTCGCGGTCACGGATCGTCGGACAAACCCGGGGGCTCGCTTTCGCGAGCCCGCGCGTGCAGCAACCTGCTGCGCCGGAGTGTATTCTTCTGTTCCTGCTCTCACTTCGGGAACGTTAGTGCTCACGGCCGACAAAGTCCTCGTCACGGTAGGTACACCCTGCTCGATCTCCGCGGTCGGCAGTACGGAAACCTATCGGGCGCGCGTGCTTGGAGCGCCGGAATTCATCGCCTACGCGGCCTTCGACGCTGGGCTCGTCGATCTCGAACCGCGGCCGGATGGATCGCTCGGCGTGCGCTGGACCAATGGCGAAGCCGCGTCGATCGCGGACATCGAACGTCTGCATGGCGCGAAGCTGCGCGCGTCGCTCGGCATCCGTTATATCGATGAGCTGACGGCCCTGGGCAACTCGGTCGTCACCGACGTCGCCGCCTCCCTGCCGCACGATTTCGATCGCGGCGGCCTGCGCAACCTGGCCGGGCTCACCTATCGCGACGTGCGCGACTCGGCGCTCAAGGATATGTATGGGTTGTTCGATGACGACCCACGCCTCGGGCCATCGCTGCAATCGCAGTTGTTTGCTTATTGCGGCCTCGGCGCGTTGGCCGCGCTGCCGGTGTCGCTGTCGGAACTGATCGTCAATCCTTATGAGTTTCGCGTCGCCGGCGCCACGGCGTTCCCGGGACTGGATGCACTGGGCCAATTGCGTGCGGCCGGCACGATCGCCCCGGAGAACGACAAGCTGCGCGACAAGTTCGCGATGCGGCTGGCGAATTCGCTGTCCTCGCACGGACCCGCGCTGCTGTCGACGATGCTCGCGCCGTCGTATTCGCTGAGCAAGTCGCTGAAGAATCCCAACCTGCTCGATTCGTTACGTTCGGCGAGCGGCTACATGCGCGTGCCACAGACGCCGCTGAATGCCGTCGGTGCCTGCGCGTCGAGTTCGATCGTGTTTGCGGAGTTCGCGCCGCAGATGCTGCTCGACTATCCCGGCTATCAACGTCCGCAGATGACGTTGTGGACCGCGGCCGACGCGGCGACGCGGCCGAACTGGCAGATCCTCGATGCATTCGGTCCGGGCGCGTTGATGACTCGCGCCAAGCTGGAAATTCTCAATGCCGGTCGCAGCCCGAATGAACAACGTGCGGTTGCGGACAGTCTCGCGCCGTTCGATATGGACGCCAACGGCACGGTGGTCGGCGAAGGCGGCTCCGGTGTGCTGGTCACGACGCTCGACTTCGCGCTGCGTAACTTCCTGGATATCACGTCGGTGATCGTCGGCTGGGGCCAGAGCGGTGAAGCCGGCGGCAAGGCGCATTTCGCGGGTGTCGGCTTCGGCGGCGAGAACGCGTTGATCCACGCGCTCGAACTGGCCTATCGCGGTCACGGCTACCGCGCGTCTGACTTTCAGTACCTGGTGGCGCACGCCACCGGCACTCGAACCAATTCCAAAACCGACCTCACCACGGCCGCAAACGCGCGTTCGATCGCAGCGGAGCGGCAAGGCATCAAGGATGTTCTACCGACGGTGTCGGTCGGCACGCCGAAAGCAGTGGGCGATGGCCACACCATGGGTGAGACTGGCCTGAAGGCGGTCTCGCAGGCATTGCAGTTCCTGTTGGGCAAGCCGGCGGTAGGCGTTCCGACCTTGCGGCATCTGGATCCGGACCTGGGCCCGGCGGCCGAATCGTTCAAGCTTCAGTCGGAACCGGTGACCGGCAACATCGATGGCGGCGCGCTGTGCGCGACCCAGGGATTCGGCGGCTACAACGGCGCGATCGCGCTTCGTTCGGCGCATGCCGACGCGTTCGCCCGTTACTCACCCGATCGCAAAGTTCTCGCCGCGTACCTGGAACGCTGGCCGGAGCTGCGCCGCGAACGCGAACAGCGCGAACGCCAGTGGCGCTCGCGCCGTCGCAGCGCCATCGAGCTGGCGCAAATGCACTGCTGGAAAGGCTTGGATTAGCGATTATTTCTTCTTGCCGGTGAACTTGCCTTCACCGAAATCGCCCAGCACCACCGTGCCACTCATGCTGGCGCCGTCGACGGTGCCCTTGTAGGTCACTTCCATTTCCATGCCCTGGGCATCGACCTGGAATTTCATGGTGATGTCGTTGCCCTTCACCGTGCCGGTGACCGGCGCATGGCCCAACGCACCCTGGTAAGTGCCGGTGATGTTGGCGCCTTCCTGTTTCAGGCTGAAGTGCGGCGTACCGGTGCCCGCCGGGCTTTCGACGGTCATGTCCCATTCGCCGGCCACGTTGGCGTCGGCGGCAATCGCGGAGGTGGTGAGCATGACCGCGGCGGCTGACGCGGCCAGAAGCATTCTGCGCAAGGTGTTCATGAACGATGTCCTATCGATTCGGGTATGAAGGGTTTACCAGTGACCGCCATGGACGGCGGAAATGCCGGCATCCGGCCTGAATTGTCGGTGCAGTAGCGCAACGCCCGCAAGAGCGCGGCTCGCTCGTTGACGTTTCGTGACGGTTCGGCCGGCGGTGAGGCGGTTTCACGCTGCGGTCAGGCCCACGTATGCAACAATACCAACGTACGAGGACAGGGCCGGGCGGGAGTGCGTTAAATAAGAAACGATGTTGCGCGATCTGAAAAAAATCACGCCGCGGATCTTCTGGTTCGTCACGCTGGCAGCACTCGCGGTGCTGCTGGTGGTGGTGGCTATTCCTCAGTTGTTGTCCAAGCAAGCGCGGCTGGACGTGCTCCGCTCGCACGTAGCGGAAGTGGCGCAGATCGCGGCCAGCGTCGTCGACGGCGACTTGCATCGTCAATTGCTGGACCCGGCCAACTACACGCCCGAACTCTACGAGCGCACGCTCGCGCCGCTGGTCCGCTTCCATTCCGCCGATCCGGCGATTTTCTACGTCTACACGATGATGGAGCGCGGCGGTAAGAGCTTCTTCGTCGTCGACACCGCCGCCTCGAACAAGCTGAAGACGGCGCGCAAACTGCGGCCGTCGGCATACATGGAGCCGTTCGAGAGCATCGACGTCGAACCCGATCCGGATTATCTGCAACGGATCGCCTCCGGTCAGACGTATGTGTATCCGGCGTTTCAGCGCGACGTGTACGGCAACTTTCTGTCGGGGCACACGCCGATCTACGACAGCCAGGGCCGCTACAGCGGATTCGTCGGCGTCGATTTCGACATCCAGTATTACCTGGCGCAGGAAGCGAGCTTTCGCGCGATCTTCTACGGATCGCTCGCGGCCGCGGTAGTGATCGCGATGTTGATCGGCTATCTCGCTGCACGTTATCAGTATCACGTGCAGGATCGCATCGACGAGCAGTTCAGGATTTCGGTACGGGACGAACTCACGCAATTGTTCAACCGGCGCGGCGCGTTGCGCTTTTCACGTGAGGCCTTGACCAACCAAGCATCGAGCTACGCCATCATCCTCGTCGACATCGACGATCTCAAAGGCATCAACGACATCTACGGTCACGCCTCGGGCGATGAGTTCATCGTCAAGGTTGCGGACACGATTCGCGGCAGCGTTCGAGAAACAGATATCTGTGCGCGCATGGGCGGCGATGAATTCCTGATCTTCGCCACTGGCTGCGATCTGGATCAGGCGACGGAGATCGCG